>JAQXGF010000044.1 GCA_029006155.1 Lachnospiraceae bacterium | reverse complement strand
CAGGTCGCCATGTGCGCGCGCCTCTTTTACCGCCTCGATCGCTTCCTTGCGCACGACCAGCTTCCGGTATTCGATCTCTTCCTGTATCTTCTTTACATCACTTTCTGTCAACTGTTCCCGCATATTTTAAAATCCTCCTGTTTCCTTTTTTCATTTTACTCCAACTTGTGTACTGTATCTGTATAAATCCCCATATCGTTTAACCGAAACGACCGAAAAGCGGGGATGGCATGCTCCATCCCCGTCTCTCTCCTGACTTATTTTACGCTCGCAACAAACCGCCGGAATGCTTCCTTGCCTTCCGGTGTCCGCTTGTAGACACCGGCATGCTCCAGCACCTTCATAAAGACAATGCCGACCTCGTCCTCGATAATCTTGTCGATCGTCTCATCGGAAAAGCTGCCATATTTCTGCTTCAGCTCCTCGACCCAGTCCGCATGCTTGCCAAGCTCCTCGTCGTCCCGGATGTCGCGTCCGCTGACCATCGCGCGCTTTAAATGCTCCAGTTCATCCTTCAGACGGGCCGGAAGTACAGCAAGTCCCATCACCTCAATGAGTCCGATATTCTCTTTTTTAATATGATGCAGCTCCGCATGCGGATGGAATACGCCAAGCGGATGCTCTTCGGTCGTGATGTTGTTGCGGAGCACGAGATCCAGCTCATATTTGCCGTCCCTTTTCCGCGCGATCGGCGTGATCGTGTTGTGTGGCTCGCCGTCGGTCTCCGCATAGATAAACGCCGCCTCATCGGTGTAACCTCGCCATGCCAGCAAAATCTTATCCGCAAGGTCGATCAGGCGCTCCGGCTGCCCGGAACGGATCCGGATGACAGACATCGGCCACTTTACGATCCCTGCTTCCACATCCTCATAGCCCGCAAACGAAATTGTCTCCTCGACCGGCGCCTTCGCCATCGCAAATTCATAATGACCGCCTTGGAAATGATCATGACTCAGGATCGATCCGCCTACGATCGGAAGATCGGCATTTGAACCGACAAAATAATGCGGGAACTGCGAAACGAAATCCAGCAGCTTTGCAAATGTCGCACGTTCAATTTTCATCGGCACATGCTTCGAATTGAATACAATGCAGTGCTCATTATAATAAACATACGGAGAATACTGAAAGAACCACTGACTGTCGTTGATCGTCACCGGAATAATGCGGTGGTTGCCGCGTGCCGGATGATTCAGCCGCCCTGCATAGCCCTCATTTTCCCGGCAGAGCAGACACTTCGGATAGGATGTCTGCTTCGCGAGCTTTGCCGCCGCGATCGCCTTCGGATCCTTCTCCGGCTTGGACAGATTAATCGTGATGTCCAGATCGCCATACTCCGTCGGAGCCAGCCATTTGCGATCCTTCGCAATACGGTAACGACGGATATAGTCCGTATCCTGACTGAGTTTGTAGTAAAAATCGGTCGCTTTTTTCGGACTCTCCTGATACAGCATCTCAAATTTATGGATGATATTGGAAGGGCGGTCTACAAGAAGCGACATGACCTTTGTGTCAAACAGATCCCGGTAGCCGACGGTATTCTCCTCAATAATGCCTTTGTCGTATGCATAGTCGCAGATATCACCGAGAATCTTTTCCAGTCTGCCTATGATCGCTTCATCTGCCGCGATATCCATGATGGCTGCCTCGGTCTCTTCCTCTAAAGTATCCATATTCAAAAGATCGAGCAGACGGTTCGCCGTATAAATGGCATCTTCTTTTTCAATCAGCCCGGTCGTAAGGCCATACTGAACTAATTTTGCAACGCTTTCCTGTATCATTTCTTTTCCTCCCAAATGTTTGTTTTTGCTTCACAAACTGATTTTCTTCATTATAGATTATAGCGGCTCTGCAGACACAAATCAACATTCTTATCAAAATGCAGGAAATATCTTTTGCGAATGTCCGCTTTACAATTGAAAACAGGCTGACCTTATCCCGGCCAGCCCATTTTATACGGTAACTATTTTCTACTATATTTTGTGTTTAGTGATGGAACAGACGGATACCTGTAAACGCCATCGCCATTTCGTATTTATTGCAGGTCGCGATCACATCCTCATCCCGGACAGAGCCGCCCGGCTGCGCGATGTAAGCCACACCGGACTTGTGCGCCCGCTCAATGTTGTCGCTGAACGGGAAGAACGCATCGGAGCCAAGGGTCACACCCTGCAGCTGATCGAGCCATGCACGCTTTTCCTTTGCGGTAAATGCCTCCGGCTGCTCGGTAAATACTTTCTGCCATGCGCCGTCTGCGAGTACATCCTCCGATTCGTTTCCGATATAAACGTCGATCGCATTGTCACGCTCGGCACGTGTGATTTTATCAGAAAACGGAAGTGCCATGACCTTTGGACACTGGCGAAGGAACCAGTTGTCCGCCTTCTGTCCCGCAAGGCGCGTGCAGTGTACACGGGACTGCTGTCCTGCGCCGATACCGATCGCCTGTCCATCCTTGACATAGCAGACGGAATTGGACTGCGTATATTTCAGAATGATCAGCGCAATCTTCATATCGCGCTTTGCCGACTCCGGCACATCCTTTTTCTCTGTGACAAAATTTGCAATCAACGCATCATCGATCGGAAGCTCCTGCCGTCCCTGCTCAAAGGTCACGCCAAATACCTGCTTGTGCTCAATCGGAGCCGGCCGGTAGGACGGGTCGATCTGAATCACATTGTAGTTGCCCTTTTTCTTCTGCTTCAGGATCTCCAGTGCCTCATCGGTATAGCCCGGTGCGATGACACCGTCGGATACCTCCCGTTTGATCAGCATCGCCGTATCGCGGTCACATACATCTGAGAGCGCAATAAAATCGCCAAAGGATGACATGCGGTCGGCACCTCTTGCACGTGCATACGCGCAGGCCAGCGGTGAGAGTTCGCCCTGATCATCCACCCAGTATATTTTTGCCAGTGTCTCATCAAGCGGCAATCCGACTGCTGCTCCTGCCGGAGAGACATGCTTGAAGGAAGTCGCCGCCGGAAGCCCGGTCGCCTCTTTGAGCTCCTTTACGAGCTGCCAGCCATTAAACGCATCAAGAAAATTGATGTAGCCCGGTCGGCCGGAAAGCACCTGAATCGGAAGGTCGCTTCCATCCTCCATAAAAATACGGGACGGTTTCTGATTTGGGTTACATCCATATTTTAACTGTAATTCGTTCATACCCTGCTCCTTTTCTTCTATGTCGCTTTTATTTCTGGTTTTTATTCACAATGCGGCTCTCATAGCTTCCGGTCTCAATATCAATATAGCGAACAAACAGCGATACCTTATTGTCCGCATTCAGGCTGCTCCAGAGGAGCTCTGTAAACGCATCGATGTCATCCGGGATTGCTACCAGCTTCGGCTCACCCTCAAAGCTCGGGAGCGGATTGCCATCGCACTTGTAGGTGTGAATGAAATGTCCCTCGCCAGCCACGCAGTTGCTGTATGCAAAGGTATAGCGGTTGCAGGCCGACGGGTCGCCGTTGTTGCTCTTTAAAATAGACATCGCATAGCTATAGCTGCCGTTTTCCACATGCATGACACCGGAAATACGCGGCGTATAGTTCGGAGCGTCCGGCTCAAACTCACGGCTGCGTAAGGACTGCTCGAAGGTGAGCTGATGATCCATTCCCTCGTAAATCGTATCGGTCTGATCTCCGTTTGTGACGATGGTCTTGTTGCCAAGCACACGCACCGGTGCGTAAATGATCAGGCTCGGATCGGTCAGCTTCGATGGATCAAATGCCTGTGTACGGATGCCCTCTCCGTCTTCCACAAAAATACGGTTGCGGCTGTTCTCACTTCTTCCCATAATAAAATAAGCAGTGACTGCCTTTTTCCCATCTGCAGAACGGCCGATCACAATGCCGCGTCCCGGGTAACTGTTTGCTTGCAGCTCCTGCTGCAGTGAAATTTTTTCCATAAGATAATCGCTCCTTTTTTATGCGGACGAAGGTTCATCCATAGCCCCGCCTGCTCCGCATGCTACTTGACACTCTGGATTTGTAAACAAAGCGGATATTCGCAATCCGCTTCGCTACTTGTAGGATCACAAGGAATCTTCCCGCAAGCGGGCCCCTCCTTATGATATGTCATAACCGAGTAGCTGCTTCGCAGCTTATCAGAAGGAGTTTGCACTCCTCCTGATATAAGCAAGCCCCCACCCACTGCTTATTGCTCCGCGCAATTGAAGCACGGGTCTTGCTTGACTCGATAAAAAAACAGCCAACACATCCTGGTCCCTTTTATGGCCCAGACGGTCGGCTCTTCGAACGGCTCATACTCCCTGTGGTTCCCCACTTCCGTCAGTTATATGAGCATCTCCACCATAGCATCTTTCTTAAAAAAAATCAACCGGGAATTTCAACAAATTACGGAAAGCAGGTAAACATGGGAAACCACAGGCTCTTTTTATCCCTGTTTTACAGCTTCTGTACCAGCTCAATCACTTCTTTATTCGGTCCTCCGATGAGGAAGTAACGGATTCCGTGATCCCAGAATGGGAGAGCGGTGATCCCTTCCAGGATCTTATACGGAAGCTTTTTCGCCTCTTCAAATGCAGCTTCGATGTCCGTGCAGTTCAATGCCAGATGGTCAATTGCACCGCGGATATTTGCTGCATGCTCCACCGTATAGGCTTCGATCTGAATCGAACCGTTCTCAAGGAAGCAGACCTGCTGGTCGCCGTTTTTTGTCTCATAAATCAGTGTAAATCCAAGGTCTGTGTAAAAGCGGACCGTCGCCGCCATATCCTCCGTCGGCACGCCGACGTGATTGATCCGATCATAGTAATCCTTCAGTGCCATATTTACCCCTCCTGTAACTTCTTATATACCTATCAATACTGTAACTTTCTAATAATCTGAGTCACAAACAAATCGTAAAGCGGACATTCGCAATCCACTTCGCTACTTGCTCATGAACGCAGTCGCTTCGCGATCTGTCAGTGGGAGCTTTCAACTCCCACTGACATAAGCATCCCCCCTCACCCGCCGCTTAGTGCTCCGCGCACTTGAAGCGGGGGAATGCTTATCTGCGTTCAAATGCTAACTGGACTAATAATGCAGGCGCAGCGGGCTACGTCAAGTTTTTCAAGTACTATAAAACAGAACATTTACAACATCCGGTATCTTCCAAGCGCTGCCAGTATCTCCTGCACACGCACTTCCGCGGACGGGCCTGCGCCGTAGTTCTTCGGCGTGACAGAAAGAATCCCTTCCTTCTGTATCTTCTCCGCCGCTTCCATCGCCAGCTGATCCGCCTTCTTTTTGCCGTCTGCAAGGCGGGTCAGAATGTACTGTAAGGTATAGCCAAGTGCCGCTGTCTGGCTCTCATCGACGACCTGTTCCAGATAGCGCAGATCGATCTCCGTCCGATCCAGGCTCAGGGAATCCCAGCCGTGTACCCGGATTTTTTCAATCTCTCTTTTTGGCACCGGCCTGCGGATCCATTTTGCAGCCTGCACCTCATCCTCCGTAAGCGGCTGCGCCAGTGACTGTGCTTTTTCTGTCACATCCAGTGCGTGATAGCAGTCCATCTGCAAAACGGTATCCGCCACAGATAAATAATCGCCGGAGCTTCCCGCGACCAGAACCGTTGAGATGCCAAGGTCTCTGTGCAGGCTGCGGATTTTCCGGATAAACGGTGAAATCGGTTCCTTTACATCCGGGACAAGCTGTGCCATCCGCATATCGCGTACCATAAAATTCGTCGCAGACGTATCCTCGTCGATCAGCAGCACCTTTGACCCGACTGAGAGTGCTTCCACCGTGTTCGCCGCCTGCGAAGTGCTGCCGCTTGCATTTTCTGTCGAAAAATTTGCCGTATCAGCCCTAGTCGGAAGATTGCTGATAAACGTCGAGATATCCACACCATGAATGCTCCGTCCTTCTTCCGCACGCAGCTTGAACGCACTTGCGTCCGTGATCACATATTCTCTTCCGTCACCTGCGATATGATTGTATACACCACGCTCCAATGCTTTTAAAAGCGTTGATTTTCCGTGGAAGCCGCCTCCGGTGATGACCGTGATGCCATTGCGGATCCCCATGCCGCGCAGTGCGCCGTGGTGCGGAAGCTCCAGCGTCACGGCAAGACTGTCCGGGCTCTGAAACGGAACCGCATCCGACATCTTTTTCTGGGACACCCCGCTCTCACGTGGAAGCACCGCTCCATCCGCCACAAACGCCGCAAGCCCCTGTGTCTTCAGCTCCTGACGGATAAACTGCTGGTCATCGGCCAGATCGACTGCCGACTCCAGCTCCTTTGCAAGCCGCGGCTGCATCCGGAACGTCTGCTCCGCCACCTCCGGCAGCACATCAAAGAGCAGCTCTTCCAGCTCCTGCGCCGCGATCGTGCGGCCATATGCAGGAAATCCCACCTCGATCCGCGCCTCGATCTCCTTTGGCGTGACCTGCATAGCCGAGCGCTGCAGCACCTCCTGACCGGTACGGCAGGCTGTAATCAGTCCGCTTTTCCCGGAGCCTCTGCGCCCGCCGCCCTTAGAGGCACGGAATAAATTTCCATGCAGCCTGCGCAGCAGCGCATCTTCTGTGGCAGTCCTTCGGTAAGGCCGGTCAAAAAATTTCACCGGTATCTCATTTTTATACACAATACGCACACGCGATGGCGTTGCAAACGGATCGCCCTGCACGTGATCAATACAGAGGCGGTACGCGCCAAAGTCGTATTCCCCTTCGAGCACCTTATATGCCTTGTAGCCTTTATGGTCGATCTGGCGCAGCTGCTTTTTCAGCTCCTGACTGCTCTTCATGCCTCCTGCTCCTCCCATTTTTTCTGAATCTCATCGAGCATATGCATGATTCTCATAGTATGTACATGCGGCATCTCTTCGCATTCCAGCTGGCCATTCAGAAGTGCGCGGTGGCATGCCCGCACCTCATACTCATAGCCTGTGAGCTGCTCCGGCCGACGGATCGTCTCTGTCAGCTCATACTGATTATTGTAAATGCGAAATTCTTCGTAATTATTAATATTCTCGACTTCGATATGTCCCTCCGTGCCATAGATGAAGCCTTTCCGGTCAGTGACAGAGACCATTGTATTAAACAGTCCGGCCACAACCCCGTTTGGATAAATCAGATTGACAAATTCCTGCTTATCCACCCCTGTAATGAGCCGTACCATCGTCGTCTCGATCCGCTCCGGCTCATCGCCAAGCAGTCCGGTCGCAAAATTCAGGGTATACACGCCAAGATCCAAAAGTGCGCCTCCTGCCAGCTCCGGCCGCGTCACCCGCTCCTTATGCAGCAGGGCATAGCCGAGATTGGCGGTCACTGCCGTCACAGCTCCGATCTTTCCGGAATCAACCGTCTCCTTCAGCATCCGGAACATCGGCATATACCGCACCCACATCGCCTCCGTGATAAATACCTGCTTTTCCTTTGCGAGCTGCAGCACTTCTGCTGCCTCTTCCGCCGTCCAGGTAAATGCCTTCTCGCAGAGCACCGGCCTTCCATACTCAATGCAAAGCTTTGCATGCTGTGCATGATGAGAATGTGGCGTCGCGATATAGACGAGCTCCACACCGTCATCCTGCAGCATTTCCTCATAGCTTCCATAATAATGCTCCGCGCCATACGTCTCCGCAAACGCTTTTGCGCGCGCTTCCTCACGCGCTGCCACCGCATACAGGCAGACATCGTCCATCTGCCGTACTGTCTCCGCCATCGTCTCCGCAATGCGGCCCGCTCCCAATATTGCAAGTTTTAACTGACTCATAGCCTATCCTCCTGGCTGATTTTATATGGTTATTGTATGTCTTTCTATTTATACTGTCAACATCACCCCTTCCCCCACCGCATATAAAAATGCAGCAGGCTCCCAAGTGTCTTACCTGCTGCAAGCGTGATCACAATCCAGCTCGTCCCCTTCGTGATGCCGAGTCTGCGGCAGTAGACCGGAAAAACGTTCACGACCTCTGCCAACGCCATGATCCAGCCTCCCACAAAGATACCCATAAACAGTCCTGCAACTGCAAGCACCCACGCCCCGACCGGAAGCTGAAAGGAAAAGAC
>JAQXGF010000043.1 GCA_029006155.1 Lachnospiraceae bacterium | reverse complement strand
TATCTGAAACATAGATGCACGATTTCTGTGTACTTTATTCAGTTTTCAATGTGCAATTTTAATTTATATTGAACGCTCACAAGAGCATATCAATCTTTTTCTCATCAGATTAGATTATCCGAGTTTTCGGACAGTCTCCCCGGCCATCAGACCAAGTAATTTATCAGATTCCTGTACTCTGGCAGTCAGAAACAGAACGGGAACGGTGGAATGCTGTCTTAATTTTTCGCAGGTCTTAAGGCCGGACATACCCGGCATCATGATATCTAAAATAACAAGATCGGTATCTTTGGTGAGAAGTTGTAGGCCATCTATACCATTTGTAGCTTCTGCGACGGTATAACCATCATTTTCAAGTAACAATCGGATTACTTCTCGAATATCAGGGTCATCTTCAATGATTAGAATGTTGTTCAAGGTATATTTCCTCCAAACTTTAAGTATTTGTAAAATAATTATATAAAAGTATGAAAAGAAATTCTTTAATTTTTTCTGAAAAATGTATTTGACATTTGCTTTGTGGTATACTAAAATAAATTAACCAAATCATATAAAACATATAGAGATGGTAGGAAAAGCGGAGATTACCCGCTTGATGCGAAGCGCCGGATCATCCGGACGCAAAAGGAGGAGAACTATGAAAAAGCTTATGCAAAAGGTAACCGGTGTTGCGCTTGCCACACTGATGGCGGCATCGTCCGCAGGGCTTGGCGCGTTTGCAGCGGAGGACGGCGCGGATAAGATCGTAAATATCGGCGTGACCGATTCTCTTGGCGGAGTGAATCCCCTGATGATGGATCAGACAGAGATTAATAAATATGCGGCAGACCTGCAGTTTCTTCCGCTTGTGGAGCTGGATTCGGAGCTGAATTTCCAGCCGATGCTGGCAGACTCCGTGACGACGGAGGACAACCAGACGTTCACCGTACACATCGACGATGCGGCGACTTGGTCAGACGGGACTCCGGTGACGGCAGAAGATGTAGAATTTACCGCACTGCGCCTGACGAGTCCGGTCGTGAACAATACGACAATGATGCTCTATGCATTCGAGGGTGTGGGCGATGACGGATTTACGGAGGAAGGTGCTACTTCCATCGATGGTATCAAGGTCGTAGATGATAAGACGATCACCTTTACTTCCAAGTCTCCGATGGCACTGACGACATTTGAAAACACGTATGGCCGTTATATCCATACCCTGCCGAAGCACGTGCTCAGTGATTATTCCGATGAGGAGCTGATGACCCTTGACTGGTTCAACCATCCGGATGTAATCAGCGGACCGTATTTCCTGAAGGATTATGATACGGATCATTTCGTTTCCTATGAGGCAAATGCAAACTACTGGAAAGGTGCGCCGAAGATCGGCAAGCTGAACCTCAAGATCGTAGAGGGCAGCCAGATCTACTCTGGTCTGCAGTCCGGCGAGATCGACATCACACATCACACGATGACTGCGATTCCGCAGGAGGATTACGAGAGCATTGAGTCTCTGGACAATGTAAAGACGGTATACGGACTTCCGATCACGAACCAGTCCGCATTTATCCAGACTGCAAACATTCCGGACGCGCGAGTACGTCAGGCATTGCTGTATGCCATCGACCGGAACCAGCTTGTAGAGCAGCTGCTGAAGGGACATGGTGAGGTCGTAGACGGATTCCTCTCCTCTGCGAGCCCGTTCTTTGACGATTCGATTGAGGCGACTCCGTATGACCCGGAGAAGGCAAAAGAGCTTCTGAATGAGGCCGGATGGGATGGTTCCCAGACCCTTCGTTTCTATGTAAACTCCGGTGACAGCACGTTTGTAAATGGCGCGCAGGTGCTCGTGGCAGAGTGGGCAGCAGTCGGCATCAATGTAGAAGTGACGACCGTTGATCTGGCGACGCTGATGACGGTTGCAGGCAGCACCGATTATGATATCATGGCAGTGCAGTACACTTATGCTCCGGTTGATCCGTATCCGGATGTAGACTGGCTGCTCGGTGGCGAGGGAAGCTGGACCGGATACAGTGATGATTCCGTGAAGGAAGCGCTGGCTGGTACACAGCAGACGAGCGATATCGAGGAGATCAAGAGCCTGTATTCGACTGTAGATAAGAAGGTTCAGGAAGATGTTCCGATGTTCTCTGCTTATGTCATCAGTGCACTTGGCGCAGTGAGCAACCGCCTGACCGGAGCAGAGCCGAGCGCATACGGCTTCTTCAATGACGTGCAGAACTGGGATATTGCACAGTAATTCAATAAATGGATCATGATACAGATCAGAGAAATCCGTGTCTGTGCTATCTGGCACAGGCAGGGATTTTTCCTGCGTTTTAACCGAATGAGGCTGCGAAGCAGCATTCGGTTATGATATAGTCAGACAGAAAGGGAATACAAATGTCGCATTTACTTGAAGTGAAAAACCTGACGACCGCGTTCACCGGCGATTATGGGACGACCGTCAGCGTAGACCATGTGAGTTTTCATGTGGATGAGGGCGAGGTCGTCAGCATTGTCGGAGAGTCCGGCTGTGGAAAGAGTGTGACCTCGCTGTCCATCATGGGACTTCTGGGCCGGGGCGGGTCGGTCATCGACGGATCGGTGCTGTTTGACGGTCAGGAACTGCTTACGATGTCGGAAAAGGAGCTGGATCAGATTCGTGGCAATGAGCTCACGATGATTTTTCAGGATCCGCTGACATCCCTGAATCCGGTATTTACGATCGGAAGCCAGATGATGGAGAGCATCCGCATCCATATGCATCTGTCGAAAAAAGAGGCTGCGGCGCGGGCCGAATCGCTGCTTGCACGGGTCGGCATGCCGGATCCACATGCGATCATGAAAAAATATCCGCATACCCTTTCTGGTGGTATGCGTCAGCGTGTGATGATCGCGATGGCGCTTGCGTGCAACCCGCGTTTGCTGATCGCCGATGAGCCGACGACAGCGCTGGACGTGACGATCCAGGCTCAGATCATGAACCTACTCAAAGAGCTGCAGCAGGAGACCGGGATGGCGATGATCCTGATCACACATGACATCGGAGTCGTGGCCAATATGGCTGACCGCGTGCTCGTGATGTATGCCGGGCAGATGATCGAACGGGCGCCGTCCAAAGCACTGTTCCACCATCCGGCGCATCCGTATACACAGGCACTGCTGGATACCGTGCCGACGATCCGTGATGACGCCGACCGACAGCTCGTATCGATTCCGGGCATTGTGCCGGAGAGCTATGACAATATCACCGGATGCCGGTTCGCAGACCGCTGTGCTTACGCCTGTCCACTCTGCGGGCAGCCGCAGGAGGACTACGAGATGGGAGAACATCACACGGCCCGGTGCATCGTGATGAAGAATCGCTGGGAGACAGAACGGAAAGGGGGCAGCGCCGGTGAATAAGAAGATACCTCTGATTCAGGTCGATAACCTGAAGAAATATTATCCGATCAAAGGGGGCATTATTACCCATGTGACGGGAAATATCCATGCGGTCGATGACGTCAGCTTCTCGATTGCAGAGGGCGAGACATTGGGACTCGTCGGAGAGTCGGGCTGCGGCAAATCGACGATCGGGCGGCAGCTCGTCGGGCTGGAGACGCCGACCGAAGGAAAGATTTATTATGAAGGAAATGATCTGTCGGCATTGAAGAAAAAGGAAATGCAGCAGATCCGGACACAGCTCCAGATGGTGTTTCAGGATCCGTATTCTTCCTTGAATCCGAGAAAGCACATTTTTGAGATCCTGTCTCAGCCGATGCTGTATCATCATATTTCGACGAAGGAGACGATTGAAAAGGATCTGGAGCGGCTGCTCGATATGGTCGGATTGCCAAAGCATGTGCTCGGGCGGTATCCGCATGAGTTTTCCGGCGGACAGCGGCAGCGGATCGGGATCGCAAAGGCTCTTTCCTTAAATCCGAAATTTATTGTCTGTGACGAACCGGTCTCCGCGTTGGACGTATCGATTCAGGCACAGATTCTGAACCTGCTGAAAAGCCTGCAAAAAGAGCTGCATCTGACGCTGCTCTTTGTCGGGCACGGGCTCGGAGCAGTCAATTATGTGAGTGACCGGATTGCAGTCATGTATCTTGGGAAAATCGTGGAGATCGGAGAGGCAAAAGAAATTTTCCGTCATCCCATGCATCCTTACACGCAGGCGCTGATCGAGGCCGTCCCGATCCCGGATCCGGAGGAGAAGGATCGAAAGAAGAAATTTCTCACCGGAGAGATCGGAGACAGTGCAAATCCGCCAGCGGGCTGCCGGTTCCATCCGCGCTGTCCGTATGCGAAGCCGGAGTGTAGCGCGCAGGTGCCGGAGCTTCTGGAACTCGCCGGATATCCGGGACACTTTGCAGCCTGTCCGGTGATGGCAGGGCGGCAGAAGGCCGAAGGAGTCGGTGGGACAGCTGCTGCGACCGGTGCAGGAAAGAAGGGAGGGCATTAGATGTATAAGTATATCATAAAGAGAATTCTGATCGCGATCCCGGTGCTGATCGGTATTACGATCATTGACTATGCGATCATGTGTATGGCAGGCTCTCCATTGGAAATGATGCAGGGACCGCGTGTCTCACAGGCGGCCCTGGAGGCAAAGAAGATCGCCCTTGGACTGGATCAGCCATTTTATGTCCAGTATTTTGTTTGGCTGGGGCAGCTTTTGCACGGGAACCTCGGCTACTCGATCAAATCTTCACAGGCAGTCAGCGATATGATCGCAAGCCATCTGGGGCCAACGCTGCTGCTCATGGGTGTTTCCCTGATCGTAAGCCTGATTCTGTCGATTCCGGCAGGCATTTACAGTGCGATTCATCAGTATGAAAAAGGGGATTATGCGGTCGTGACCGCTTCCTTCCTTGGAAGCAGTATTCCGGGATTTTTCCTCTCCCTGCTTCTGATCTATGTGTTTACCGTAAAGCTTGGCTGGCTGCCGTCAAGTGGTATGACGACACTTGGCTCAGGCGGAGGAGTGAAGGATATCGCCGCACATATGGTGATGCCGGTGCTCGTGCTCGCCTTTTCCATGGCGGGCAGCAACATCCGTTACATCCGAAGTGCCGTGCTCGAAATTCTGCAGCAGGATTACCTGCGCACTGCACGGGCAAAAGGCATCGGTCATTTCCGTGTCATCAATAAGCACGCGCTGCGCAACGCACTCGTCCCGATCGTGACGGTCATCGGTATGGAGATACCGGTGCTCTTCGGCGGAGCGGTCATCATCGAGCAGGTCTTTTCCTGGCCTGGCCTCGGTCTGATGACGATGAGCGCAATCACCGCACGCGACTACCCGGTGATCATGGGTGTCTGCCTGCTCTCCGCGATCGTCGTGCTGGCAGCAAACCTCGTGACCGACATCCTTTACGCCATCGTAGATCCGACGATACAGCTTGACTAAACAGTTTCGCCAGCAGCCTGCTCGCGAAACGTCCGCATGTGAAAACCCAAACAGGAGAAAAACTATGCAAAAAAAAGTTACTCAGGAAGCCGGGAAAAAGAAACCGCAGGCCGCTGTCAACGAGAGCTACCTGCAGACTGTGTTCCGGCGCTTCCGCAGACATCGGCTGGCCCTGGTCAGCCTCGTCGTGCTCGCGGTGCTTGTCGGAGCAGCACTGCTCGCTCCATGGATTGCACCATATGATCCAAACGCGATCGTCGGCCCCTTCAGCGGTGCGCCGACTGTACAGAACTGGCTCGGAACCGACCAGATCGGGAGAGATGTCCTGAGCCGCCTGCTGTACGCGATGCGGATTTCACTGCTCGTCGGCGTGCTGGCGACTCTGATCTCGACCGTGATCGGTGTCGTGCTCGGCCTGATCGCAGGCTACTTCGGCGGGATCGCAGACATGCTCATCATGCGCTTTACGGATATGGTCATGTCCTTTCCGTACATCCTGCTCGTGCTCGTAGCAGCAGCGATCTTCCGCCCTGGTCTCTGGAACATCATTCTGATTCTCGGCTTTGTCGACTGGCCGGGCATCGCCCGCCTTGTGCGCGGCAACGTGCTCAGCCTGCGTGAGACGAACTTCGTAAAAGGAAATCTGGTAGCCGGTATGCCGGTTCGCCATATCCTCTTTTCCGAGATCCTGCCGAACACAGTGGCGCCGATCCTCGTCTATGCGACCTCCGTGCTCGCACTCTCCATGCTCGACGAGGCGGCCTTAAGCTTCCTCGGCCTCGGCGTCCAGCCACCGACCTCCAGCCTCGGCAATATGCTCAACGGTGCTCAGTCCCTGACCGTGCTCACCAAGCAGCCTTGGCTTTGGATCCCGGCCGGTCTCCTGATCGTCATCCTCGTCATGGCGATCAACTTCATCGGCGACGCCCTGCGCGACGCGCTCGACCCGAACAGCCGGTAAGATTATCCGGTCGAAAATACAGGTGACAGAAGAAGATTGGATGAGAAAAGCCTCTGAGTGTTTGATATGCTCAGAGGCTTCTTTTATGAAAAGTATTCTTTATTACAATAGATAACAACTGTTTTCTGCATAGTGCATCTACTTTTCCTCCGGTTAAGATCAACTGAAATATAGTAATCTGCAATCACTGATTTAAAAATGAGGTTTGATACAGCAACCTTGGAGAAATGCTTACTTTATGGCAATGGTGTATCGGGACATGGATTTAGACAAATGTGGTATCTGATTTTGAGCGAGTGGGGTTTGAAATCTCCCTCGCTCAAAAAAATAAAAAAATTGAAAAATATGTTTGACAAACCGCAGAACCTGTGGTAGTATAAATAACCGTAGCGGAGATAACTTGCTGATGTGGCACAGTCGGTAGCGCACCTCATTGGTAGTGAGGAGGTCACGGGTCCGATTCCCGTCATCAGCTCTTGTAGAAGCTACGGAAAGCCTCGAATCTTAAGGGATTCGGGGTTTTTTGCTATGTAGAAACAGTATTACACGGGTTCCCCTGGTGTTCCCTCGGATATAAAAACTTCGGCCACGATGACATGTCCCTGCATCTGTGGCCGATCCCCCGAAAATATTTCTCTATTCATTTTTTATTTAATTAGTCTTAAATCGGTTGTGTTCTTTATTGTCTGCTGCGAAAAGATGACAATTAAAGAATGCAGTTTGTCCAGTTTCTCTTGCGCTGCCGTATTGAATTCTTGCTGCTTCCCATAGAACTCGAGTGTGACATCATAATTGCGATGCACTGTTTCTTTGATCGAGCCGACATCATCCTTGAGTCCGGTGACGTCCGATTTGAGAGTGCCGACATCGTCTTTGAGAATGACGACATCTGTTCTGAGTTCACCGACATCGTCTTTGAGCTCGGTGACGTCCGATTTGAGAGTGCCGACATCGTCTTTGAGAATGACGACATCTGTTCTGAGTTCACCGACATCATCTTTGAGCCCGGTGACGTCCGATTTGAGAGTGCCGACATCGTCTTTGAGAATGACGACATCTGTTCTGAGTTCACCGACATCATCCTTGAGCCCGGTGACGTCCGATTTGAGAGTGCCGACATCGTCTTTGAGAATGACGACATCTGTTCTGAGTTCACCGACATCATCTTTGAGTCCGGT
>JAQXGF010000042.1 GCA_029006155.1 Lachnospiraceae bacterium | reverse complement strand
TGACGGTGTGATGATCGGGGAGGGAGAGCAGACGTTTTATCGGCTGCTGGACTATTATATAGGAGGAAACGGGACGCTGGAGGAGATTCCGGGGATCGCGTTTCGAGCGTCGGATACGCTTACCCGCACGCTGCCCCTGATTCCCACCCGGAATCTCGACCACCTTCCATTTGTTTATCAGGATCTGCAAAAATTTGAAAATCGTATCCTCTACTACGAGACGAGCCGTGGCTGTCCGTTTTCCTGCAGCTACTGTCTCTCCTCTGTCGATAAGCGCGTCCGATACCGGAGCATGGAGCTGGTGAAGAAGGAGCTGCTGTATTTTCTTTCCCAGAATGTAAAGCAGGTAAAATTTGTGGACCGCACCTTTAACTGCAGCCATGCACGCACGCTGGAGCTGTGGCGATTCCTTCGGGACCACGATAATGGCGTCACGAATTTTCACTGTGAAATTTCGGCGGATCTGATCAACGAGGAGGAGATCGCAGTGCTGGGAACGCTTCGTCCGGGGCTTTTGCAGCTGGAAATCGGGGTACAGACGGTGAATCCGGATGCCCTGCGGGCGATTCACCGAACGGCACCGTTCGCAAAGATCGCAGAGCATGTGACGAAGATCGCGAAGGCGCACAACGTCCACCAGCATCTCGATCTGATCGCGGGACTTCCCTATGAAGATTTTGAGAGCTTCCGCACCTCCTTTGATACCGTATATCGGCTGTATCCGCAGGAACTTCAGCTTGGATTTTTGAAAGTGTTGCGCGGTTCAGAGATGTATGAAAAGGCAGAAGAGTATGGAATTGCATACCGCAGTACGCCACCCTACGAGGTGCTTGCGACAAAATGGATCAGCTGTGATGAGATCCTGCGTCTGAAAGAGATCGAGGAAATGCTGGAAGTGTATTACAACAGCCTGCAGTATCGCAATACGATCCGGGCAGCCGAGCGGCTCTTTACACGGCCGATCGAGCTGTACGAGGCGCTCGCCGATTATTATGAGCAGGAGGGACTGAACGGAAAATCATGGTCACGCCTGCAGCGGCTGGAGATTCTGCGGAAGTTTCTGCAGGCGGTGGAAGAACGGACGGAAGATGGAACGCCGCGTTTTCCGGGGAGAAGTGAAGAGGCGGTGGATCTGGCCTGCTTTGATGAGCTGCTCACGCTGGATCTGTATCTGAGGGAGAATGCGAAGAGCCGTCCGGACTGGGCGACGGATCAGAATGAAAAGAAAGATGCGGTGATTACATTTTATAAAAAGGAAGAAGCGACACACCAGTATCTGCCGGGGCTGGCGGATCGAAACTGGAAGCAGCTGATGCGCATGACCCATCTGGAATATTTTCAGCACTGCCGGCTGGAGGAGGTATCGCCGAAGGTTCAGGTGGCCCCGGTGCAGGAATCCTGCAAGATGCCACAGGCATCAGGGACGACGGAAACAGGTGGATCGGATATCGGTCAGTGGGTGTTGTTCTGCTACGAGGAGCGGGATGTGCTCACGGGAGATGCGCGGGTGCAGATGATTTCTGATGGCTTGGTTGGCTAAGATATTTATATGGCGGATGAAGTAGAGTATCGTATAGCTGGGAATTGACGGATATATAAAGATATGAAAAATGTAAAGAGGCAAGTGACGGGACCTGGGTATAGTCACGAACTGGCAGAGCTAAAATATGCAAAATATAGAAACGAAGATACAGAACGGAGTGGAAAATCATGCAGCATACATATATCGCACTGGACCTTGAGACGACGGGCTTAAGTGCAACGAAGGACCGGATTCTGGAAATCGGCGCGGTGAAGGTCGAAAATGGAACGGTCACAGGAACGTATGAGACATTTATTGATAATGGCGTGGAGATTCCGGAGCGAATCCGGGAACTGACCGGAATCACAGAGGATATGGTGGCGGGAAGCCCGGAGATGAAGCCGGCTGTGGAAGGCTTTCTGGCATTTTCCGGGGAGGAGCCGCTCCTTGGGCATAACATTTTATTCGACTATGGATTTATGAAGCGGAACGTGCAGAACATCGGCGGCAGCTATGAGCGTGCCGGGATTGATACGCTGATGATTGCACGTGCCTGCCTTCCGGAGCTTCCGAGCAAGTCCCTGGACAAGGTGGCGGCGTATTTTGGAGTATCACAGGAGCACCATCACCGGGCATTGGATGACGCGCTGACGGCGGCCAGGGTCTATCAGAAGTTGTGGGAAGAATTCGGTGAACAGCATGCCGGGCTGTTTGCACCGTCGCCGCTTTGCTTCCATGTAAAGAAAGAGAGCGCCATCACAAATTCACAAAAAGGATACTTGCGTGATTTATTAAAATATCATAGAATAGAGAGTAATGTAAAAATAGACACGCTGACCAAAAGCGAAGCGTCCCGGATGATAGACGGGATCATTTTGCAATATGGCAAGATTATAAGGAGATAG
>JAQXGF010000041.1 GCA_029006155.1 Lachnospiraceae bacterium | reverse complement strand
ACAAGAGCCGGGTAACGATTGTACGGGACATCTGTGCCACTGCGAAGGGCTATGAAGCAATGACCGTAAGAAAAATCCAGAGAAACGGAGGAATGCTTGTATGAGAAAAGAACGGAAAATCATCAACACAAATATCCGTTTAAATCTTTGTGATGAACAGGACAGACAGGCATGGGAATATTTGCAGACGATGGACAGGGAAAAATATAAATCATACACCAGAGCTGTTGTAATTGCTTTGAATGATTATTTTTCCAGAGAGTACAGGAATGAAGCAGATCCGTATCTGGAAACCAGAGAAAAGGAAGATGCGTTTCTGGAAAGAGTGGAAACAGCTATCCGGGATGGAGTAAAAGAATCCGTTCCGATGGCTATGGCGAAGAACCTGCTTGAAATGCTTACACCGTTTGTAAAAGAATCAGTGGGAGGAAAATGCCTGTCAGATGTGGCAACGACAATGAAGAATGAGATTACAGAAGATAAGCTGGATTGGGAGAAAGAAGCTGATATGGACGCAGCACTGGATTTTGCGGACAGTTTTTAGCTGATTATAAAATAGCAGTAACAGAAAAACAGATTGACAGTAAAGAATAGCTTTACGAAAACAGAATAGCAGAAAAAGACAATGGCAGTGATGGCATTTTTATTGGTAAAAATCAGTGGAATGTTCATGACTGCTATTTTTATGCCTTTAAGCAGAACTGGAAAGTGATTCAGAAAAAGAAAGGCAGAAATAACAGGAAAATATGGCAGAAAGGCTTTGAGAGATGTGATTTGCTGCATAAGTAAGGCAAAGAAAAGGCATAGGGTGCCGGATAAAGCACTGTGAATTTAAGTTTTGCTAAGTTTCACTCAGTTCTGATTTTACAGAGCGCCATTGTTTCGATGGTATATGATGCATTCCGTAAGCAGAAAGAACTGAACCTGATGCTTGGATTACAGAGCAAGGTAGAGATTGGTGGACGCGGTGGATTCATCTTCAACACGAAACATGGACGCCCGATCATGCCAGCAGGAGTGAACAGTTTTCTCAAAAACATTGTCAATGCCTATAATGAGAAAGAAAACATACTGGCCGCTAATGAAAAGAGAGAACCAGAGCTAATGCCTCATATTTCCTCTCATATTCTCCGGCATACAGGATGTACCAGACTGGGTGAGAACAATGTCAATCCAAAGGTTATGCAGTATGTCATGGGGCGCTGGATGTCCTTCGAGTGCAAAAGCAAGTGAAAAACCTGTGAAACCTGGAAATACGCCATGCCCCGCTCGGGAAGAGATTCCCTCGCTGTAGGGCTGTCGCCCTATAAAATAGCAAAAATAAACGTCCTTGCAAGTGAACTTGCAGGACGTTATTTTTACCATTTTGCATGGCTTGTAGCGTTCACAAATTCTTCACAAAAAAATTAGCACTCACCTATTGACAGTGCTAATAATAAGTGTTATATTACAGCTAGAACAAAGGAAGAGAGAAAAGGAGATGGATGATAAGAAAAAGATCATCCGGAACCGATTTGAAAAGCTTCTGGTTCTGAAAACGTTTATGACACAGAGTTGTTTAGATAGAGAGGAGATATGACTTATGTTGATGCCGAGCATTTTTGGAGAGAATTTATTTGATGGATTTTTTGATAGTTTCCCATTTTATTATGACAATGAAAAAGATATGAAGAAGGCAGAGAAGAAGCTGTACGGCAACAAGGCCAGCCACCTGATGAAGACCGATATCAAGGAGCTCGAGGATGGTTATGAGCTGGAGATTGATCTCCCGGGATTTAAGAAAGATGAGATTCAGGCGACCCTGAAGGATGGTTATCTTACCATTTCTGCAGAGAAGGGTCTGGATCAGGACGAGCAGGAGAAGAAGAGTGGACGGTACATCCGTCGCGAGCGTTATGCGGGTGCCTGCAGCAGAAGCTTCTACGTAGGCGATGCAGTAACGGAAGAGGATATTAAGGGTGATTTCCATCATGGAATCCTGACCCTGTTTGTACCGAAGAAAGAGGCAGCTCCGAAGGTCGAGGAGAATAAATACATCCAGATCGAGGGCTGATCGAAGCGTCCGGAGCCCGGAAGGGATGAACCGGGGCATGACAGGAACAGAAGATGACAGATAACAATCTTTGAAATAGAAAAGGAGATATGACTTATGTTGATGCCGAGTGTATTTGGTGAGAACTTATTTGATGATAGCTGGATGGATTTTCCGTTTGACAGAGAGTTTTTCAGTAAGAAGAATCCGCTGTATGGTAAGAATGCAAAGAACATGATGAAGACGGATATCCGCGAGACGGATGGTTCGTATGAGCTGGATGTGGATCTGCCGGGATTCAAGACCGATGAGATCAGTGCAAAGCTTGAAAATGGTTATCTGACCATCTCCGCATCGAAGGGTCTTGATAAGGATGAAAAGTCAAAGGAAGGCAAGTACATCCGTCAAGAGCGTTACGCAGGTGCGATGAGCAGAAGCTTCTACGTCGGCGAGGATGTAAAGCAGGAGGATGTAAAGGCGAAATACGAGAATGGTATTTTGAAACTGAGCATTCCGAAGACACCGGAAAAGAAAGTGGAAGAAAAAAAGACAATTGCCATTGAAGGATGATTTGGCCCCGCAGTAAAACTGCGGGGAGGAAGTAGATAGAAAAGCCGTCCTCTCACAGACAGGTGCTGTGAGGGGGCGGCTTTTAAAATTGGTAAAAATTATTCACTGTCGTCGGCGATCCTTCGGACGACTACGACGTACGGATTGCTCTCGGAACAGGTCAGCCCGGTGATGAATTCAATCAGAATCCGCGTATAAATGCCATCTACTTTTCGACGGACGATATAAGAAACCGTTGTCTGCTTATGCAGGAGCAGATGTTGCAGATGCCCTAACTGCATGAACAGAAGATATCCTTCCGTATCGTTTGGATGAATCAACCCCTGATCGACCATTCGCTGGCTGTAATCGCGGATATGCTGAACCGTCCCGGCAGAGTCATCCGTGAGATACGGACTCTTTTTTACGGTGACATATTCGCCGTTTATGACATTGAAGCGGGCCAGTTCCAGCGTATTTTCTTCGAGAATATGTGTGATGGACTCTGAAACGGATGGAATCGTCTCATAGTCTACGAGATATTCTTCGCAATGATGCTTTTGTACAAAATTGATGCGCAGTTCGTGATAGTCCTCCGTCGGTGTCTTGGCGAGAAGCTGTTCTGCCGCGGCGACCGGCATCGGTTTGTAAAAATAATAGCCCTGTACGCACAGGCAGTTCATGGACTGCAGCATGCTGACCTGCTCGCTGGTCTCGACGCCCTCGGCGACAATCAGCAGATTCAGGCGATGCGCCATGCTGATGACAGAATCCATGATCTGAATGCCTTTGTTGTGGTTCTCTTCATTCATCTCTACGAATTTCATATCGAGCTTCAGAATGTCGATGTTGGCATCCTTCAGCATATTCAGAGAAGAATAGCCGCTGCCAAAGTCATCCATCAGGACCGTGAATCCAGCCTGATGAAGCCGGTCAATCGTACGCTTGACTGCTGCGTTGTTTTCGGCAAAAGCAGTCTCCGTGATCTCGACCATAAGAAACTTCGGATTCAGCTGGTACTGATCCAGAAGGCTGGAGAGATAGCGTGGAACATCAATATTTTCAATGTCGATGATCGAGACATTAATCGAAATCGGGACGACGGGCTTATGTTCTTCCTGCCATCTGTGCAGTGTCTGGCAGACGGAATTCCAGATGTACATGTCCAGCCGCGTGATCAGTCCGCTCTTTTCCAGAACCGGGATGAATTCATTCGGCGGGACAAGGCCGCGCTGCGGATGAATCCAGCGGACCAGAGCTTCCATACTGATGATCTTTCCGGTACGGCTGTCACATTTTGGCTGCAGATAAAAGACGAATTCTCCGTTCTGGATGCCGCCGTTGATCTCATGCAGGACGCGCTGCTTTTTTTCGAGAGACTCCACCATGGATGATTCAAAATAGCAGATGCGCTGGCTGAATTTTCCTTTTAAGGTCGAAGCTGCGATCTGGGCGTAATTGCACATCGTACTGACAGAGCGCGTTGGATCTGCGATCGGGTATACGCCGACAATCGGAAGAAAGCCTTCCATCTGTTCCTGATTTTGGATGTAGTCGCATACCGTCTGGAAAATAAGGCGAACCAGTCCGGAATCGTTTGGAAGGAACAGAAAAAAGTCATCATTCCCGAAATAACCAACGGTATAGTGATAACAGTCCTGAATGCGTTTGAGATAATCTGCAATATTTTTCAGAAGCCGGTCTCCCGCCTCCTGTCCATACCAGTCATTAAACAGCTTGAAATGCTCCAGATCAATGGTGGCGATGCACCAGTCTGTCGGAGCCTCCTGATCCAGCCGGATACGTACCTGATCCAGAAAACTTTTTCTGGAAAGCAGTCCGGTCAGGGGATCCAGTGACGGTGTGGCAGAAGCCGGAGCGGCAGAAGATATCTTGTCGGTCGTAGTTTTCATGTCTGCACTCCTTTTGTGAGATGGCAAAGTATACCATCATGCTCATTGTAACATTTTTAGCCTTAAGATACAATGGAAAAATAAAATTTACGAAAACCTTTTCTTGTACAGCTCAAGAGAAATTCCGCCCGTTTTGATCAATTCGAGAAAATAGCAATTTCTGTAAAAAATATGGTTGGCTTTCACGGAAAAAACATGTACAATTAATAAGGGAAAATCTGCTGATATACAGAAGGGACAACGGGCAAAGGAGGAGCGGATGAGAACATGAATACATTGATAATAGACATCGGGACATCGAGTATGCGCGGTATTTTATTTGATGAAGCCGGTGAAAAGCTGGCGGTGCACCAGGTCAGATATCAGCCGGATAAGCTGCCGGATGGAAGGATCGAGCAGGATCCAGAGGACTGGACCGGATCCCTTGTGGCGATCGCATCGAAGATTGCATTTGCGGCAAAGGAGCAGGAGACCACGGTGGATGTGGTGGCGGTGACGGCACAGCGCTCTTCGATTATCCCGATTGATGCGGATGGAAAGCCACTGATGAATACACTGATGTGGCAGGATCGCAGAAATGCATACCTGTGCGAGGAGCTTGCGCCGTACAATGATCTTGTATTTGAGAAAAGCGGTGCGAGGCTCAATACCGTATTTTCCGGAAGCCGGATGATGTGGATCCGCAAAAATCGTCCGGATGTCTGCGAAAAACTGTATAAGTTTGTAAATATACCGGAATATGTCATGCATTACATGACCGGAAACTATGTGACCGATACGACTTACGGAAGCCGCTCTCATCTGATGAACCTGCGGGAGCGCAGATGGGATCCGGATCTGCTGCGGCTGTTTGAGGTAAAGGAGGAAGAGCTCTGTACCTTGCAGGAGCCGGGCAGTGTAGTCGGATATACGACGGAGGCATTTGCAGAAGCGACCGGGCTTTTGGCAGGCATTCCGGTCGTGACGGCAGGCGGAGACCAGCAGTGTGCGGCGATCGGACAGGGGGCGTTCCGGGAAGGGAATCTTTCTCTGGTAGCCGGGACCGGAGGATTTCTTGTGACAGCTGTGGATGAGGTGCCGGAGCATCTTTCCTCCCAGCTGATCTGCAACTGCTCCTCCGTGCGGGGCCATTACATGGTGGAAGCAAATGTCCTCACCTGCTGCTCTGCGTTTGACTGGTACTGCCGGACGTTCTACGACTGGGGTGTTCCGGCAGAAGGGCCAAAGGACGATATCAAAGAAGATTTAAAGGACGACTGGGAAGAAGGCGAGAAGCAGGCGGCAGCCGATAAGGCCGCGCGGGAAGCCGCGCAGGAGCAGGAGGCCGGAAAGATCGATTATGACAGGATCAACCGGGATCTTGCGGCAGTGGACGGGAATGTGAGTCCGGCGCTTGTGCTTCCGTATTTCCAGGGGCGCAGCACACCGGAGTGGAACCCGAATGCCCGCGCGCTCTTTGCCGGGATTTCACTGAATACGACGCGGACGGATCTGCTCAAGGGATTGCTCGAAGGCATCTGCATGGAGATCCAGAACAATATCAGCCTGTTTGGGGACTATACGAATATTGAAAAGGCGTATATCAGTGGCGGCCTGACGAACAGCCCGGTCATCAATCAGCTGCAGGCAGATGTATATGGGATTCCGCTGTACTATATGGAGGACAGCGAGTCAACGGCACTCGGGGCACTGATGGTGACGCTGGAAGGATTGAATGTCTATCCGAGTCTGGATGCGGCATTTGAAAAGATCCGGGGTGCGGCGAAGGCGGAGCGCTATGAACCGCGTGCCACACAGCATCAGCAGTATGAGGAGAAGCGCAAGGAGATGAATGCGCTTTATCAGAGCGTAAAATAAAGGACATCTGATATGGGGGAGAGGATATGATAGAATCGGTAAAACTGATTCGTTTTAAACAGTTCCGTGAGACCGAGGTGGCGCTTCCGCCTTTCGGGATTCTCATGGGCGGCAACAATGCCGGAAAGACGACGGTGCTGCAGGCGATCTGGCTGGCATTGCACAGTCTGCATCAGGGAAAACTGCTTGCGACGGACCGCAAGACCCTGCAGACAAAGGTGAGCAGCACGGGATATTATACGTTTGATGTCCCGTTTCTGCCAAAGGAAGATCTGAACGGCCTGTTTTATAAAAAAATTGCACGGGGCAGCGCGACCTATGATGAGAACAGCGGCGCGATCGTGGAGCTGACAGACGAGAAGCACAATGTAATAAAGCTGCATATGCGCGAGCTGTTCCGCAATCTGAATGTGAAGGTGCTCACGCCGGAGGAGGAGCTGCACGGGCCGACGATGCAGAATCAGGAGCCTTTGTATATCTCCTGTTTTACCGGGCTTCGTCCATTTGAGGAGCGTCTCTTCCCGGCTGTGCTGGAGAAGCAGATCGGTGCCGGGGCGATCAGTGAAAACATCCGGAATGTGGTGCTGGATCTGAAGCTGAAAGCGCCGGAGAAGTACGCGTATCTGGAACGGATCTTGCGGGAAGAGACGGGCTTTGAGCTTCGCGAGCTGCATTTTTATGAGAGCAGTGAGCTGTACGTCGTCTCTGAGTATGAGGAGAAGCGGGATGGCGAGCGCATCTGCCTGGAATTTGGCAGCTGCGGAAGCGGAAGCCTGCAGATGCTGCAGATCCTCTCCGTGATCCTGCGCTACTGTCCGGAGCGGGCAAAGGTCGTGCTGATTGATGAGCCGGAGGCGCATCTGACACCGGAGGGACAGGTGGTCTTTGCGAGACTGCTGCGCCGGCTTCAGGAGAAGCTTCAGATCCAGATTCTGCTGGCGACGAACTCCGAGCCGATTCTGAAGGAGGCACAGAGCGGGGAACTCGTCCCGGTGACGGCAAAGACAGAGGTGAACCGGAGCCTTGGCGGAATGGAGAAGCTTTCCGAGGAAGAACTGAGTACTCTGCTTGGTGGCAGGAGCGGGGATCCGGAGCTGATGGAACTGCTGGATCTGGCGGAAGCGCTGCTGACTCCGTATGTACTTAGCCGGATTCGCCTGACTGGAAAGGCTGTATTCTGGGATACGGCACAGGCGGAGGTGATCCGCCGCATGGAAGAGCTGTTGCAGATGGGATATTTTGGAGAACGGCCACAGGTCGATTTCTTTGATGCCGGTACATACCGGGAGCTTCCTTATCTGCTCGCACCGCTTCTTTCACGGCTGACCGGGCGGACGGTGGAAGTCCATATCGTAAAGGACGCCACAGGGCTTACGGATACGGCCAAAGCAGGACTGCAGGAATTTGCTTCTGAGCATGGTGCGATCTGGCATAGCATAGAGGAGAAGCCGGAGCAGTGCCTCTGGAATGCGGAGGTATTCCTCGGGGCGCTTCAGATGGAGGTGGCAAATCGTGGAAAGGAGCTGCCGTCTGCAGAAGAGCTGCAGGAGGAGATGGATGCACAGCCACAGGCATCGGTGACGTACCTGATCCGGAGCCTGAGACGGCGTGGACTGCGGATTTCCCAAAATGCACTTCTGCACGCGCTGCAAAGAGAAGCGCTTCCGGATGTTTATGCAGAGCTGTTTGCACAGCTGCAGGGAGTGGAAGAATCATTTGAAGATTACGCGCCGAAGGCGGTTCGCATGCCGGGCGCGCATTATGAACAGATGTCATTGTTTTAGGAGGGGATTATGAATATGTCAATGGAAGATTACAGAAAGGCGTATAAGGCAGGAAAACGGGAATATCAGAGTCGGTTGCTCCGGGGACAGAAGCCGACCCTTGAGGTGCTGGATGATATTCTTCCAAATGAATCACTGCCACAGGAAAATCTGGGTCTGGTGCAGATTCCGCTTTCCCAGATCGTAGGAACGCGCTATGAGGGAAGAAGCAGCGCGTTTGCAGCGAACTTTATGCCGCTTCTGGAGGAGCGTACGGAGTTCAGCATCAAGTGGGCGAACCTGTGCAGAGCACATGAAACTGAAGGGATCCACGATGCGATCAAGGCGTGGGAGTACATGAATAAATTCTACGTCGAGGAAGGAAATAAGCGTGTCAGCGTTATGAAATACTTTGGTGCAGACTCGATTCCGGGCGTAGTGACGCGGATTCTGCCGAAGCGGACGAATGATAAGGAAAATAAAATTTATTATGAGTTTCTTGATTTTTACAAGGTATCCGGTGTCAATTATATCTGGTTCTCAAAAGAGGGAAGCTTTGCGGCACTTCTGGAGGTACTTGGTAAAAAGCCGGATGAAGTATGGGATTATGATGCGAAGCTGAATTTCAGTTCTAGGTATACGAGATTCTCTGCGGCGTTTGAGGCAAACGGCGGAAACAAGCTGTCGATCACGACCGGTGATGCGTTTCTGGCGTTTATCAAATTGTATGACTACCACATGATCGATGAAAAGACGGCAACGGAGCTGAAGACACTCGTCGGCAATACCTGGGAGGAGTTCAAACTTCTGCAGGAGGACACAGAGGTAGAGCTGAAGATGGATCCGGTCGAGGAGAAGAAATCGCTCTTTGGACGGCTGCTCGGCAGTTCCGGCCCATCCAAGCTGAAGATTGCGTTTGTATATGAGCGGACCGCAGAGTCGTCGGCGTGGACATATGCCCATGAGCTCGGAAGAATGCATCTGGAGCAGGCGTTCCCGGATGAGGTCACGACGATCTACTACGACAATGTCACGATCGACAATATCAGTGAGATTCTGGAAAAAGCAGTCGCGGAAGGCTGCAATATCATCTTTACGACGACACCGGCGTTTGCTGCGGATAGTGTAAAGGCGGCGATCGCGCATCCGGATGTCAAGATCCTGAATTGCTCCTTAAATACCTCCCACCGTTACATCCGTACTTACTATGCGCGGATGCATGAGGCAAAATTCCTGATGGGTGCGATCGCAGGTGCGATGGCGGAAAATGACCGCCTGTTCTATCTGGCAGACTATCCGATGTTCGGAACGATTGCAAATATCAATGCATTTGCGATCGGCGCGAAGATGACGAACCCGCGTGCCAAAGTCTATCTGGACTGGTATGCGAAGAAGGGGATCGACATTGCAGAACAGATCCGGAAGGTGGATCCGTCCTGTATTTCCGGAAAAGATATGGTGATTCCGGAGGAGCAGTCCCGCTACTTTGGTATCTACAATGTCCGTGACGGACATCCGCACAATCTGGCGATGCCGCTCTGCCACTGGGGAAAATTTTACGAGCGTCTGATCCGCACGATCATGGACGGTACATGGAAGAACGATGACAATACATCAAAGGCGATCAACTACTGGTGGGGCATGTCCGCAGGCGTGGTCGATGTCATCTGCTCACAGAACCTGCCGACCGGTACGCAGAAGCTCGTCGAGCTGCTCAAGCATACGATCTGTGCCGGAGAGTTCAACCCGTTCTCCGGAATTCTGTATTCGCAGGATGGCATTATCAAAGATCACCCGGACAATGTGCTTTCTCCGGAGGAAATTATGGCTATGGACTGGCTCTCGGATAATATTATTGGTTCTATTCCGAAGCTGGAGGAACTGACAGAGCATGCTCAGCCGGCACTGTCCCAGCAGGGTGTGCAGGCAGCGAAAGGATCAGGAAACGAATGAGAATCATGGTAATTGCAGACGAAGAGTCGTCATGGCTGTGGGACCATTTTGAAAGAGAAAAGCTGGCCGGGATCGACTTGATTATTTCGTGTGGAGATCTGCATCCACATTATCTGTCGTTCCTGACCACCTTTACCTCAGCTCCGGTACTGTATGTGCATGGGAATCATGATGACAAATATGAGCAGGTGCCGCCGGAAGGCTGTACCTGCATTGAGGATCAGATCTATGTATATGAAGGGATCCGCATCCTCGGCCTTGGCGGTTCGATGCGTTACCGGCCCGGGACGAATCAGTATACGGAGCAGGAGATGAAGAAGCGGGTGTCCAAGCTCTGGTTCCCGCTGTTGCGGCGCAGAGGTTTTGACATTCTGGTGACGCATTCTCCGGCTTATCAGCTCGGGGACGGACGTGATCTGCCGCATCAGGGATTCCGCACGTTTGTGGATCTGATGGACAAGTACCACCCGCGTTATCTTTTGCACGGCCATGTACATCTCAACTATGGCCGATCGATCAAGCGCTTTGACAAATATGGCGATACGACGATCATTAATGGATATGAGCGTTTCGTTTTTGATTATGAAGCAGATGAGCCAAGCCCCCTCAAATATGGGATCGAGCCGGGATCGCCGAATCCGTTCGAGGTATAACCTTTAGAATGGGTGGATAAATGACCGATGTGAAGGAATAATGGTGGAAAACAGAGTATAGAAAATAAGAAGAAGGCTGCCCGCCCGGAACAAATCCGGGTGGACAGCCTTCTTTATGCTTGGATATAAATCACGCGATTGCGCGATGTTCGGTCGATTAAGCCTGCGGACCTGCAGCAACCAGAGCCTTACCAGCTGCGTTGCCTTCGTATTTCGCGAAGTTCTTAACGAATCTGGAAGCAAGATCCTGTGCCTTTGTCTCCCACTCGGAAGCATCAGCGTAGGTATCACGTGGGTCAAGGATTGCCGGATCAACACCCGGAAGCTCGGTCGGTACTTCGAAGTTGAAGTGCGGGATCGTCTTGGTCGGTGCGTTGTTGATAGCGCCGCTTAAGATCGCGTCGATGATTCCACGGGTATCCTTGATGGAGATACGCTTGCCGGTTCCGTTCCAGCCAGTGTTTACAAGGTATGCCTTCGCGCCGCTCTTTTCCATCTTCTTAACAAGCTCTTCTGCATACTTGGTCGGATGCAGCTCCAGGAATGCCTGGCCAAAGCAAGCAGAGAAGGTCGGGGTCGGCTCGGTGATTCCACGCTCGGTACCAGCAAGCTTTGCTGTGAAACCAGACAGGAAGTAGTACTGAGTCTGCTCCGGATTCAGGATAGATACCGGCGGAAGTACTCCGAATGCATCTGCGGACAGGAAGATAACGTTCTTAGCTGCCGGTGCAGAAGAGATCGGGCGTACGATATTCTTGATGTGGTTGATCGGGTAAGAAACACGGGTGTTCTCGGTTACGCTCTTGTCAGCGAAATCGATCTTTCCGTTTGCATCCAGAGTAACGTTCTCAAGAAGAGCATTTCTCTTGATTGCATTGTAGATGTCCGGCTCAGAATCCTTGTCGAGGTTGATAACCTTTGCATAGCAGCCGCCCTCGAAGTTGAATACGCCGTTGTCATCCCAGCCGTGCTCGTCATCACCGATCAGGAGACGCTTCGGGTCTGTGGAAAGAGTGGTCTTACCAGTTCCGGAAAGTCCGAAGAAGATAGCGGTGTTCTCACCGTTCATATCTGTGTTTGCAGAGCAGTGCATGGAAGCGATGCCCTTCAGCGGCAGATAGTAGTTCATCATGGAGAACATACCCTTCTTCATCTCTCCGCCGTACCAGGTGTTGATGATAACCTGCTCGCGGCTTGTGATGTTGAATACAACTGCGGTCTCAGAATTCAGGCCCAGCTCTTTGTAGTTCTCAACTTTTGCCTTGGAAGCGTTGTATACAACGAAGTCCGGCTCAAAGTTCTCAAGCTCCTCAGCGGTCGGCTGAATGAACATATTTGTAACGAAGTGTGCCTGCCAAGCTACCTCAACGATGAAACGGATTGCCATACGGGTATCCTTGTTTGCTCCGCAGAATGCATCTACTACGTACAGTCTCTTGTTGGAGAGCTCTTTCTGAGCGATCTCTTTGACAGCCTTCCATGCTTCCTGAGATGCCGGATGGTTGTCGTTCTTGTACTCGTCAGAGGTCCACCATACAGTGTCCTTGGAGTTCTCGTCAACAACGATAAATTTATCTTTCGGTGAACGGCCGGTGTAGATACCAGTCATAACGTTTACTGCGCCAAGCTCGCTGACCTGACCTTTTTCATAGCCTTCAAGTTCCGGCTTTGTCTCTTCCTCAAACAACATCTCATAAGACGGATTGTAGACAACTTCTGTAGTACCGGTGATGCCATACTTAGTTAAATCGATCTTTGCCATCTTTTCATTACTCCTTTTTTTTAATGTGGACGAGAAGCCGCACGACTGCGGTCTCTCATAAAAGAAGCGGAACCCTCCGACTTCCAGCCTATATTATACATGATTAGACGATAAAATCAATAAAAAAACGGTGAAAAAATTGGAATTTTGTTAAAAAATAAACGCTGGAAAGTCGGAATAGAAAAAGCGTGTACTTAGAGAGGAGATATGGTAAGATAAAGAATGTCAGCTAAAACAGAAGCAGTAATTATATAGGAAAGGACAGGGACAGACATTTGCTTAAGACTATGCGTACCATTTTGCACGCACTCTCTTATGGGAACATTGAGGTGGAGTCCTCCAGACGGCTGGTGGATCTGAAAAAACTCGATGCGATGCGGATTTTTTTGAAAAAACTGGATGTAAAGGTATATAATGGAGACTATGAGGTGCCGGTACGGCTGTATTTTCCGACCGAGGAGGCGATGCAGCGGGAACTGCAGGAGCCGCTGGATCTTCCGGTACTGCTCTTTTTCCATGGCGGAGGCTGGGTGACGGAGAGTGTGGATACGTACAATCGGGTCTGCGCGCGGATGGCACAGTCGACGGGACAGATTGTCATGTCGGTGGAATACCGTCTGGCCCCGGAGTATCGGTTTCCGACGGCGTTTGACGACTGCTACGCGGTGGCGAAGGAGCTCTATACGACCGACCATCTTCTGAAGACGACGCCGGAGCACATCACGGTCATCGGTGACAGTGCGGGTGGCAATCTGGCCGCGGCCGTTTGCTTAAAGGCGCGGGATACCGGGGATTTTAAGGTGCATCGGCAGATTCTGATCTACCCGGCCTTGAACAACTGCTATACAGAAGCGTCGCCGTATCCGTCGGTAAAAGAAAACGGTACGGACTATCTGCTGACCGCGGTAAAGATGGAGGATTATCTGAAGCTCTACGAGAGCTGTCAGGCGGATCGGCAGAATCCGTATTTCTCTCCACTGCAGGAGCAGGATTATCGCGGGCTGCCACGCACGCTGATCCTCACGGCCGAGTTTGACCCGCTGCGTGATGAAGGCGAGGAATATGCGCGCCGCCTGAAAGAGGCCGGAAATGAAGTGGAGCAGCACCGGATCAAAGGTGCGCTGCACGGATTTTTTGCGCTCGGGATCAAGTTTCTGCATGTGCAGGAGAGTTTTGACTATATTAATGCGTTTCTGAGAAACGATGAAGATTATCTACTTTGACCAGAAAGTGTGTCGCGCGAGGCAAAGAAAACGGTGTTGGACTGAAAAAGCCAAGAGGATATTTGCGCAATTAAAGTATGGAATGACCGGGCCTGGTCAAAGTGCCTGATTAGAAATGAAACAGAGAAATTACAATATATTAAGGAAGCGAAGAAATGGATTCAGGATATTCAAAATGGAGAAAGCTGGACAATGCGGCGCTCGCTTTTCCACTTGTAACCGGAAAAGACGACACCCGTGTGTTCCGTTTTTACTGTGAACTGAAAGAACCGGTGGAGGAGGAGACGCTGCAGGCGGCTTTGGATGAAACGATGAAGCGCTATCCGCTCTTTCAGGCGGTGCTGCGAAAGGGACTCTTCTGGTTTTATCTGGAGCGGAGAGAGATCCGTCCCGTCGTACATCCGGAGAAAAAGCCGCCATGCAGCAGACTCTATATTCCGGATAAAAAGTCGTTGCTGTTTGAGGTCAGCTATTATCAGAACCGGATCAATTTTGAGGTGTTTCATGGGCTGACGGATGGTACCGGGGCGATGCATTTTCTCTTGGAGCTGGTACAGAATTATCTGATTCTCCGGCATCCATCAAAGCATCTGCCAAGAGTGGAGCAGGAGGAAGTGGTCACGCCCGGAGATCAGGAGGAGGACAGCTTTTCCCAGTACTATTCGGCGAAGCTTCCGCGCGGGAAGGAGAAAAAGCCGGATGCGGTCAAGCTGCGTGGGGAGAAGCTGTTGCATGAGGATATGCACATCACCGAGCTGGAACTGTCGGTAGAGGAGGTACATGCGCAGGCGCGGGCCTATGGCGTCTCGATCACGGTGCTGCTCACGGCGGTGATGCTCTGTGCGATTCACGAAGAAGTGCCAAAAAACCGGCAGAACAAGCCAATTACCCTCATGGTACCGGTCAATCTGCGAAATTATTTTCCATCGCAGTCGATGGGAAACTTTTTCGGCTGGATCGAGGCAGGACATGTCTTTACCGATGCGACGACGTTTGAGGAGGTCGTGCGCCATGTCGGGGAACAGTTTGAGCGGGAGTTGGTCAAGGAGCGGATCGCGGTGCGGATGAACGATTATGTGCGGCTCGAGAAAAATCCGCTGCTGCGTGCGGTGCCGCTGGAGATCAAAAAGGGCTTTCTGATGCTCGGGGCGAATCTTGGCAGCCGGTGCATCACAGCCGTCTACTCGAATATCGGCAGGATTCGGCTGCCTGAGCAGTATGAGGAGTATATCCGGCATTTTGGATTTTTTACGAGCACGAATGTACTGCAGCTGTGCTCGTGCTCTTACGGGGATAAAATGGTGCTCGGCTTTACTTCGAAGCTGCCGGATGACCGCATCCCGCGCAATTTCCAGCGGATGCTCAAAGAACACGAAATCAAAAGCCAGGAGATCCGGGACGGTTTTCCGGTGAGCACGGAGGCGGAAAAGCTGGCGGGCAGAAAAGCCTACCAGATCTTTACCTTTCTATGTATCGCCGCGGCAGTCATCTGTGGTATGATTGATTACATGATGACGGATGGACTGAACTGGTTCTGGTTTGCGGCGGCCGGCTGTGCGTGTGCATGGACGATCGTGTCAGTGGCCTATACGAAGCGCAGAAATATTCTGAAAAATGAGATGTGGCAGCTGCTGCTCGTCACCGTGCTCAGTATTATCTGGGATCACCTGACGGGATGGAGGGGCTGGTCTTTAGACTTTGTGCTTCCATTTGGGGCGCTTGCAGTGCTCAGTTCGATGCTCGTGATCGCAAAGGTGAACCGGCTGGAGCAGGAGGAATATCTGTTTTATCTCGTGCAGGCATCGGTGGCCGGATGTATTCCGGCGCTGCTCGTCTGGCTCGGTCTGGTACACCTCGTCTATCCGTCCGTTGTCTGCACCGGGATCAGTATTCTCGTGCTCGCGGCGCTGTTTATCTTCCAGAAGAAGGATACTTTAGCAGAGTTTCGGAAGAAGCTGCGGATGTAAGAATTAGAAAGGAAGGAACACAAATGGTAAAAATAGATCTCATCACCGGTTTTCTCGGTTCCGGCAAGACTACCTTTATCAAAAAATATGCCGATTATCTGATGCGACAGGGCTACAATATCGGCATTCTCGAAAATGACTACGGTGCGATCAATGTGGACATGATGCTCCTGCAGGAGCTCGAGGGGGAACACTGCGAGCTGGAAATGGTGTCAGGTGGCTGTTGTCAGGATTCCGATGCGCACCGGAGACGTTTTAAGACAAAGCTGATCGCAATGGGGATGTGCGGCTATGACCGGATTCTCGTGGAGCCTTCCGGTGTGTTTGATATGGACGAATTTTTCGATACGCTGCAGGAAGAACCGCTGGATCAGTGGTATGAGATCGGAAGCGTGATCACGATTGTGAATGCGCGTCTGGAGAATACGCTTTCTGAGGAAGCGGATTATGTGCTGGCTTCTGAGGCTGCTTCGGCAGGCTGTATCGTGCTCAGCCGCACACAGGAGACATCCGAAGCAGAGCAGCAGAATACAATTGAGCATCTGAACCGGGCCCTTGAGCACGCAAAGTGCAGCCGGAGATTCGGAGTTGAGCACGTCATGCGGAAGAACTGGGAGGAACTTTCTGATACAGATTTTGAAAAAATAGCATCGGCAGGCTATGAGCACGCCAGCTATGTGAAACAGGATTATGGTGAGCACGGTGGGTTTGAATCGCTGTTTTTCATGAATCTCGGCCTTGGTGAGGCGGCACTTTTAAAGGCTGTGCGGGGGATTTTTTCTGATCCGGCATGCGGAACCGTCTTTCGGGTAAAGGGATTCTTCCCTGACGGGGCAGGCGGCTGGAAGGAACTCAATATGACGCGGCGGGAGCATAGTGTGCAGCCGGTCAAAAGAGGGCAGGAGGTGCTGATCGTGATCGGTGAGCATCTGGATCAGGCACGGATGGAAGTCTGGTTTAAACAGGCAGCGAAACAGTAAATAGACAATTTTCGTTTTATAGGACAAATATCGCATTGACTTTGTTTCTAAATTATGTTTTAATGAAGTTTAGAAAACCTTAACAAACCTTTAAAATCTTAGGAGGAAGAACACAATGAAAAAGGCAATTGCATTTCTTATGGCAGCAGGCATGACTCTGGCACTTGGCGCATCTGCTTTTGCAGCGGAAGATCCGACCAGAATCGCTCTGTTGCTCCCGTACATCGGAGACCAGTCTTACTTTGATGTTACCGCACGCGGACTGGATCTGGTAAATGAAGAGTACGGCGATGCAGTTCAGACACAGCTCATCGAGATGGGAACCGATGCGGCTGGCTGGGAGGCAGCAAACCGTCAGGCAGCTGCAGAGGGATATGATATCATCATCTCCGGTAACTTCCAGTATGAAAGTGCTATGCTTACTGTAGCAGCTGACTACCCGGACATCAAGTTCCTGAACTTTGACTACTCTGACGCAGAGGCAAACTCAAAGGACAATGTATATGCAGTTACATATGCATCCAACGAGGTTGGTTATCTTGCAGGTGTTGTAGCAGGTGTGAAGTCCCAGAGCGGCATCGTAGGTGCGATCGGCGGAATGGACAATGATGGTATCAGACAGTTCCTTGCAGGATTCATGCAGGGCGCACATGATGCAAATCCGGATATCAAGTGCATTACAGGTTTCGTTGGAAACTTCCAGGATACCGGTGTTGCAAAAGAGCTGGCAACGAACATGATCAACGAGGGCGCTGATGTGCTGTATCATGCAGCAGGCGGTGCCGGAAACGGTATGTTCGAGGCAGTTGCAGCAGCAGACGGCGTATGGGCAATCGGTGTTGATACAGACCAGCACGAGTCTCTGTCCGAGCAGCCGGATCTGGCAAACACGATCCTGACTTCTTCTGTTAAGAACTGTGATATCGCGATCAAGAACAGTATCGGAAAGATGCTCGATGGTACTGCACCGTATGGTCAGCAGGAGATCCTTACCTATGCAGACGGCGGAGTCGGCCTTGCAGAGAACGACTACTACAAGGAGAACATGACTGAGGAAGAGCTTGCAAAGGTAAACGAGCTTGCAGAGAAGGTAAAGAGCGGTGAGACAAAGGTAGTTGACCAGCTGACCGATCCGACTGCATATGATACTTACCTTGAGATGACTGCTAAATAAATCCGATTCATTATTATTGATACGGTCATAAGCAAAGTAGAATGCTCTGTCTTTCTAAAAGATGGAGCATTCTTTGTAAACTTTCATGATATGTGAGGGAATGACATGAGTGATACCATTTTAAAGCTGGAGGATATTACAAAAATTTATCCGAACGGCACAGTGGCGAACCGCAACATCAATATCGAGCTGCGAAAAGGTGAGATTCATTCCATCGTCGGCGAGAATGGCGCGGGTAAGTCCACTCTGATGAAAATTATTTTTGCAATTGAAAAGCAGACATCCGGTAAGATCTATTACAAGGGCGAGGAGATCAACTATCAGGGCTCCATGGAGGCGATCAACAACGGAATCGGAATGGTCCATCAGCACTTTATGCTGATCCCGTCCTTTACCGTAGCGCAGAATATCGTTATGGGTGCGGAGCCGACCAAATCCGTCTTTATTGATAAGAAGGAAGCCGTGCGCAAGACGCAGGAGCTGGCGCATAAGTATAATTTTGACATTGATGTGACGAGAAAGGTGTCCAGCCTGACCGTCAGCGAAAAGCAGAAGGTAGAGATCTTAAAGACCCTTTACCGGAATGCGGAAGTCATCATTCTGGATGAGCCGACCGCCGTACTGACCCCGCAGGAGACCGAGGCGCTCTTTGAGCAGCTGGAAAAGTTCCGCGAGATGGGACATACGATCGTATTTATCTCCCATAAGCTGAACGAGGTCATGCAGATCAGTGACCGCATTACCGTTATCCGTCTCGGTGAGACAAAGGGCACTTACGATGCGAAAGACATCACGATGGATCGCCTGACCGAGCTGATCATCGGTTCGAAGCTGGAGGATTCCTATGATGAGTTCAAGCATCCGGTCGAGCATCCGGAGCTGATCCTCGACGTAAAGGATCTGCATTACAGCGAGAGCGGCGTGACAAAGGTAAATAACGTCAACTTCTCGATCCGTGGCGGCGAGATCCTCGGCGTGGCGGGTGTACAGGGAAATGGACAGGAGCAGCTGATCAAGGCGATCACCGGACTGCTTCCGTTCCAGGATGGTACGGTAAAGCTGGACGGCACCGAGATTCAGGGGCTGAATATTGCGCAGAAGCGGAATGCCGGTATGTCTTACATCCCGGAGGACCGTATGATCGATGGAAGTGCGCCGGATGCAAGCATTCAGGACAATCTGATTTCGACCTGTTATGAGCAGCCAAAATATTCCGGTAAGATTTTCCTGAAGCAGAACGTGATCCGTGAAGAGTCACAGCAGCTGATCGAACGTTTTAGCATCAAGACGCAGTCGGAAAAGGAAAAGGTGAGCGCGCTTTCCGGTGGAAATATCCAGAAGGTCGTTGTCGCACGTGAGTGGAACAACAAGCCGAAGCTGATGATTGCGGAGCAGCCGACCCGTGGTATCGATATCGGAAGTGCGGCGTACATTCATCATCAGCTGATCGACATGCGGAACAGCGGTGCCGCTGTACTGCTTGTGAGCGCGGATCTGAATGAGGTACTGAAGCTCTCCGACCGTCTGATCGTTATGTATGAGGGTGAAATTGTTGCATACTTCCCGTCACTGAAGGGCGTGACCGAGAGTCAGCTCGGACTTTACATGCTCGGCGTGGAGCATCAGAGTGAAAATGAAATCAGGGAGGCTAGCTATGACGACTGAGAAACAGAAAAAGCGCTTCCGGATCACAGACGAAGGGCCGTTTGAGGCACTGCGGATTATTGTCTCGATCCTGATTGCGCTGGTTGTTACATTTATTGTATTGTGCGTGGTAATTGAGGGAGATACACTTCCACAGCGCCTTGGGAATGCATGGACAACGTTTATCGCACTGATGACATATCCGTGCAAGAACCTGTTCTACTTTGGTTATGTACTTGTCAAAATGGTGCCGCTGACTTTTGCAGGACTTGCGACACTGCTGTATTTCCGTACCGGACTGTTCAACCTGAGTACCGAGGGTATTTTCTATTTCGCAGGTGTGGCATGTACGTATTTTGCGGTATCTGAGACACGCCTGACCGGAAATGGATTTATCGATTCTGCGATCTGTATCCTTGCTGCAGGACTCTGCGGCGGTATCATCGCACTGCTTCCGGGTGTCTTAAAGGCAAAGTTCCAGGCAGATGAGATGGTTATCTCCCTGATGATGAACAATATCCTGTTCGGCATCGGATTCTGGATCATCAAGACTTATCTGGCGACGACCGGTGTTACCGGTACGTCTTCTGCTCCGTTTGTACAGAGCGCGCGTCTGACGACGATCATTCCGAAGACGCAGGTACATAGCGGTATCATACTGGTACTGATTATGGTAGTACTTGTATACATTCTTTTGTTTAAGACGAAGCTCGGCTATGCGATCCGCATCACCGGACTGAACCAGAACTTCGCACGCTATTCTGGAATGGGTGCGTTCGGACTGTTCATGGTCGTACATTTCCTGGCAGGTTTCATCGGCGGCATGGGTTCCGCGGTAGAACTGCTCGGTGTATACCAGAGCTTTACCTGGTCACAGCTTCCGGGACTTGGATTTACCGGTGCGCTGATGGCAATGCTCGGTAAAAACCATCCGATCGGTGTGGCAGTTGCCGCATTCGGTATCAGCTACTTAAGAGCGTCTGCACAGCTGCTGGCGAACAGTTCACCGGTCATCGATATCAAGCTGGTATCTGTCGTTGAGGTAATTCTGACGCTGCTGATTTCTTCTCAGTACTTCTTAAGAGGCTGGAGAGAAAGACAATTGTTAAAGGAGGAGAAGATATGAGCTCATTCTTTACAGCGGATTTTGTGGCGCTGGTAATTCGTGTGGGTACGCCGCTGATGTTCTGTTCCATGTCCGCTTATGTGGCGGCACTTGCAGGCATCCCGAACATTGCAGTTGAGGGTATCATGCTGTTCGGTGCGCTGTTCGGCGTATATTTCAGTGCATTATTCAGCAGCGCATGGCTCGGACTCCTCGGAGTGATCGGAGTCGGTATCTTGCTCGCGCTTGTACTTGCGTTCTTTACGATGAAGATGAAAGCAGACCCGATCATGATCGGTATCGCGCTGAACCTGTTTGCGACGGACTTCAGTGTATGGCTTCTGCTTGTATGGACCGGATCAAAAGGAACGACAGCGAACCTGCCGTCCAAGGTACTTCCGACCGTGAATATTCCGTTTATCAAGGACATTCCGGTGCTCGGCACGATCCTTTCCGGACACTATTTCCTGACCTACGTGTGCATCATCCTTGCGATCCTGCTTGCGATCCTTGTATACCGCACACCGTTCGGCCTCCACATGCAGGCATGCGGGTTGGATGCGCATGCGGCGGATTCCGTCGGCATCAAGGTAGACCGTGTCCGTCTGATTGCGGTCATCATGTCCGGTATCTTTGCAGCACTTGGCGGTGCATACCTCTCGATGGGCTATCTGTCCATCTTCTCAAACAACATGACCGCGTCCCGTGGATGGATCGGTATCGCGGCACAGGCAGTAGGCGGCGGCAATTTCCTTGTAGTCACTCTGACGACCGGAGTATTTGCCATCGCACAGGGTATCGTCAGCAAGCTGGCCCTCACCTCTCTGCCGTCTGATTTGATCAACACGATCCCGTATGTATGTGTACTGATCGGTCTGATCGGACTTTCCATCAAAGAATACAGAAAAAGACGTGCAAGATAAGACGACAGGAAGGCTGCTGCAGCGATGTGGCAGCCTTTTTTAAGGAGAACCTATATGGAAAAAAGAAAACTTATCTTTGACTGTGATCCGGGACATGACGACATCATGGCGATCATGAATGCGCTGGCGCATCCGGAGCAGTTTGAATTTTTGGGATATACGACCGTATGTGGGAATAACTATGTGGATAAGATCACGCGGAATCTCTGTCAGGTGTTGACAGCGATCGGAAAGGACGGGACAGTGGCAGTCGGATACGATGCCCCGCTCGTACTCGATCCGGATCCGCAGCCGGCAGCCCATGGCGAGAGCGGGCTGGATGGCCCGACCCTGCCGGAACCGACGGTGCAGCCGATCACTCGGCATGCGGTAGAGTTTCTACATGATATGGCGGTGCAGCACGAGAAGATCACGATCGTGGCACTGGCTCCGCTGACGAATATCGCGGTATTTTTGAAAACATGGCCGGAACTGAAGGAAAAGATCGAGTGCATCACGCTTATGGGCGGAAGCCGCAGTTCTGGAAATATCCTTCCACGTGCAGAATTCAACATTTATGAGGATCCACATGCGGCGAAGATTGTGTTCGAGTCCGGCGTACCGATCATCATGAGCGACATCGAGATCTGTCTGGAATGCGCGACCCCGCATACAATGATTGATGCATTAAAAGGGCAGGGCAAGGTGCAGGATCTGGCACATGACATTTTGCAGTTCTTCAGTCTGTACAATCGCCGTCGGAATGTGCCGCAGTCGCCGGTCTTCGATCTCGTTCCGGTCATGCATATGCTGCACCCGGAGCTGTTTGTGGAAAAATCATGCAAGGTACAGATCGAGACAGAGGGAAAATACACACAGGGCATGACGATTGTGGACGATGCAGATGCAGAGCATGCAAATGTTCGGTTGCTTGAACACTGCGTGGATGTCGAAGCGTACAATGCGTATTTTATGGAGAATCTGAAGCTCTTAAATGAGCAGGGATAAGATATTTATTTTTATCATCTGCGCGTTTCACTTTGCGACATATTGCGTTTTCATTTGATTGAAGTGGTCTGATGCACAGCCTCATTCAGGAAAAATTTGCTGCAAAAGAGTGAGAGAGTAACTGTCAGATTACAGAAGAATGGGTGGAAACTATAAAAAATACGATGCAGAGAAATAACAGGAATGGAAAAGAAGGGATAGGGATATCGAAATGGAAAAAGAAAGAATTTCAGACATCAAGCAGCAGTGCTTCTCTTCAATTGACAGCAGGGCAGACGCCATTCTGGATCTGGGACGCACCTTGTTCGCACACCCGGAGCTTGGCTTTAAGGAGTTTGAGACAAAGAAGATTCTGCTGGAATTTCTGACAAAGGAAGGCTTTACGGTACAGCAGGAATATGCCCGCACCGGATTTCAGGTATCGATCGGCTCGGGGCATCCGCATGTGGCGCTGATCGCGGAGATGGATGCGATCCCGACGCCGGGCCATCCGATGGCGAACCATGCGGATCAGGAGGCGGCGCACAGCTGCGGACACAGCAGCCAGTGTGCGATTGCGGTAGCGGCGCTGCTGGCATTAAAAGACAGCGGAGCGGTAGCCGATGGCGGAAGAGTCAGTCTGTTCTTTACCCCGGCAGAGGAATATACGGACATGGCATTTCGAAAGGAGCTGATCGCAAAAGGCGAGATTCAGTATCCGGCGGGAAAGATCCAGATGCTGGCTGACGGTGTGCTGAAGGACGTCGATGTGTGTCTGCATATGCATGCGATGGGCGAGTCGAAGTACCATTTCGCAGTGGATTCCGCGCTGGCAGGATTTATCTATAAGAAATTTATTTTCCATGGACGCGGTGCACATGCGGCGGTGCTCCCGCATCTTGGTGTAAATGCACTGAATGCGTTTGCACTGTTTCAGAGCGCGGCGGGGATGCTGCGCGAGACGTTTGTGGACGAGTACAAGAACCGTTTCCATGGTATCGTGACAGAAGGCGGCCAGACGGTGAACTCGATCCCGGAGCGGGTCGTATATGAGGGGTATGTGCGTTCTTTTAATACAGAGCAGATGCAGCAGCTCTCTGCACGGCTGACGAATGCGGCCGAGCATTGTGCGATGGCGATCGGCGGTACCTGTGAGGTAGAAGACACGCCGGGCTATCTGCCGTTTCATCCGTGCCACGCACTCTCAGAGGTGGCACATCAGAACATGCTCACCTTTGCCTCGGAGGAGGCTATTCTGAAGGATGAGAAAAGTGTGGCAGCCGGGGATATCGGCGACCTCGGTGCCTTTTTCCCATGTATCCAGTTCGGATACGGTGGCATCACAGGCATCATCCATGGAAAGTCCATGCAGATTGCGGATGAACCGCGTGTCTATCTGGAGACCGCGAAAGTACTGGCAGCGACCGCTGTGGATCTGCTGCAGCAGCCGGGTCTGACCGAGCGCATCTGTGAGGCATTCCAGCCGGAGATGACATGGGAGGAGTATGAGGCGTACCGCGCCTGAATAACTTTGCTGCTGAGCGGAGCGGATTCCGAATATCCGTTTTGACTTCAGGAAATAGATAGAAGAGAGAGGAAAGCAGAACATGAAATATATTGAAGCATTTCGAGAGGGAGACAAGATCAACGAAGTTTATCTTTGTAAATATAAGCAGGCGGCGACGGCCAAAAACGGGAAGGCTTACGAGAACGTGATTCTTCAGGATAAGACCGGGACGATCGATTCTAAGATCTGGGATCCGAATTCGTCCGGGATCGGCGACTTTGAGGTCATGGATTATGTCTTTATCACCGGGGAGGTCACCAATTTTCAGGGGACACTTCAGTTGAATATCAAGCGGGCGCGCAAGGCAGATGAGTCGGAGTATATTGCGCAGGATTATCTTCCGGTCAGTGAGAAGAACATCGATGAGATGTATCAGGAACTGATGGGGTACATGAACCAGGTAGAGAATCCGTATCTGCAGAAGCTGATTCAGATGTATTTTGTAGAAAATGAAGCGTTTATCTCAGCGTTTAAGAGCCATTCTGCGGCGAAGACCGTGCATCACGGATTTGTCGGTGGACTGCTGGAGCACACGCTCGGTGTCGTAAAGCTCTGCGACTTCTATGTAAAGCAGTATCCGTATCTGAAGCGGGATCTGCTCTTTACGGCGGCACTGTTTCACGATGTCGGAAAGCTCAAGGAGATCTCCAGTTTTCCGGAAAATGATTATACGGACGACGGCCAGCTGCTCGGCCATATCGTGATGGGCTGCGAGCTTGTCGGTTTTGGCTGCCGCCATATCAAAAATTTCCCGAAGAAGCTGATGAGTGAGCTGCAGCACTGCATCCTGGCTCATCACGGTGAGCTGGAGTACGGTTCTCCGAAGAAGCCGGCGCTGGCAGAGGCGATGGCATTAAACTATGCAGACAATACAGATGCGAAGCTGGAGACGATGCGCGAGATCTTAAAGGGCGCCGGTACATCCAAAGACTGGCTCGGCTACAACCGCCTGTTTGAGACGAACCTGCGCCAGAGCTCAGATCTGTAGAATAGGAGAGAACATGCAGAAAGACGATCTTATTACGGTAACAATTGAGGATCTCAGCAGTGAAGGGCTGGGCGTCGGGCACTGTGACGGCATGGCATTTTTTATCAAGGATACCGTGATCGGCGATGTGGCAGAGGCGAAGATCATGAAGATGAAAAAGACGTATGGCTATGCACGTCTCGTCCGCCTGATCACGCCAAGCCCGGATCGGATCGAAGCGCGCTGTCCGGTCGCACGCCAGTGCGGTGGCTGCCAGATCCAGTCGATGAGCTATCCGGCACAGCTGCGCTTCAAAGAGGCGAAGGTGCGGAACAATCTGATCCGCATTGGAAAATTTGAGCAGCCGCCGATGGAGCCGATCATCCGCATGGAAGAGCCATTCCGCTACCGGAACAAAGCACAGTTCCCGGTCGGGACGGCGAAGGATGGGCGCATCATCGCTGGATTTTATGCAGGACGGACACATGCGATCATCGAGTGCGAGGACTGCCTGCTCGGCGTGGAAGAAAATCAGGCTATTTTAGAGCTGGTGCTTGCACACATGAACGAATACCATATCCGTCCGTATGAAGAAAAGACCGGCAAGGGACTCGTCCGTCACGTGATGATCCGCAAAGGCTTTGCGACCGGAGCGCTGATGGTCTGCCTGGTCGTGAACGGCGATAGTCTGCCGCATGCAGAAGCGCTGGTAGAAAAGCTGTGCACGATCTCCGGAATGACCAGTATTACTCTGAATATCAACCGGGAGCAGACAAATGTGATCATGGGCCGTGAGGTGAAGCTGCTCTGGGGGCAGCCGTACATCGAGGATACGATCGGCAGCGTCCGTTTCCGAATCTCTCCGCTCTCTTTTTATCAGGTCAATCCGCTTCAGACGGAGAAGCTCTACAATAAAGCGTTGGAGTATGCAGGGCTGACCGGTGAAGAGACAGTCTGGGATCTGTACTGCGGTATCGGTACGATCTCCCTTTTTCTGGCACAGCGAGCGAAGCGGGTATACGGCGTCGAGATCGTCCCAGCAGCGATCGAGGATGCCAGGGCCAACGCTGCGCTGAATGGCATGACAAATGCAGAATTTTTCGTCGGCAAGGCAGAAGAAGTCCTTCCGGAAAAATATGAAAAAGAAGGCATCACGGCCGATGTCATCGTCGTAGACCCGCCGCGTAAGGGCTGCGAGGAGAGCGTCCTGTCGACCATGATCCAGATGGCTCCGAAGCGCATCGTCTACGTCAGCTGCGACAGTGCCACCCTGGCCCGCGACCTGAAGTACCTGTGTGAGCGTGGTTATGAGCTGACGCGCTGCTGCCCGACGGACATGTTTGGAAATTCGGTGCATGTGGAGACGGTAGTTTTAATACAACGGAAAGATACCTAGAAATCCTTGAATTTACGCACTTTGTGGACTTTAGTACCTTTGAAAGAAAAGGGAAATATCACAGAGAAAAGAAGATCATCAACCAGATTTCGG
>JAQXGF010000040.1 GCA_029006155.1 Lachnospiraceae bacterium | reverse complement strand
TGAACAGGATCGTCTTTTTCCCGTACATGCCAAGGTTCTCTTTCGCCTCTTTTACGACTGCCTCCATATCCTTTTTTCCGGCAACGGTCGCATTGATCTGGGTAAATTCCGACTTTGTCGTATTGGCGATGACGCGGGCGAGTGTCGTCTTTCCGGTGCCCGGTGGTCCGTAAAAAATGAGCGAACTCAGCTTGTCTGCCTTGATCGCCCGGTAGAGCAGCTTATCTTTGCCGATGATGTGCTGCTGCCCGACCACCTCATCTAATGTCCGCGGACGGATGCGGGATGCGAGCGGCGCTTCCGTCTGCATGGTTTTTGTCCTTGCATATTCAAATAAATCCATAATTGTCTCCTGCTTCTGTGTCTGTGATCCTGACACACGTTCATTTACTATCCCGATTTTATCACCTGGTATGGCAATTGGCAAGCTGTACTGCTTTTGCCGGTCTTCGCCTGTTAAAGCAGAATCATCTCATCCACCGTCGCAAATTCATACCCCTGCTTCAGCAGTTCATCTGCGATCTCCAGTGCAGCGTCTACCGATGACTCATAAAAATCATGCAGCAAAATGATATCGCCCGGCTCCACGTCGCTCAGCACGCGCCGTACGACCTCTCCTGTATTTTTCGTCGTCCAGTCCAGCGGATCCACATCCCAGAGCACCGGGATCATCTCCATCTCGCATTCCAGCGCCTTTTTCCAGCTGCCAAATGGCGGGCGGACGAACTCTGTCCCGCTGCCGGTGAGTTCCCGGATGCATGCATCGGTCTTGCGGACTTCCTCGCATGCCTCCTCATCCGCGATGCCGGAGAGCTTCACATGGTCGTAGGTGTGGTTGCCGATGACATGCCCTTCCCCGGCCATCCGACGGATCAGCGCCTCATTGCCGGAAATATTTTCCCCCACGACAAAGAAGGTCGCACGGATGCCCCGGCGCTTCAGCCCGTCGAGCAGCTTCTTCGTGTAGACCGGGTGCGGGCCGTCATCAAAGGTGAGGGCGACGCGGGGACGTGGCCAGGAAGCCGTTTCTTCCGGAGCCGCTGCCATACCGTCCTGCTCCCCCGGGTTCATCTGTGCTGCGGATTTCTGCTCAGGCGGCGCCGCAGCAGGTCGCTTACGGATTCCATACGGCAACGCCGCAATGCAAATCGCAGAACATAAAATGCCTGCCATCACGGCTGTCCTTTTTCTGTTCCCCTGTGATTTCGATGGTGTGTTTGCTCTGTTGCTCATGGTCTGCCTGCCTCATACACTTTCTACAGTATATGAGCGGCCTTATCCGGTTCATCCTGGTACATCGAAAAATCAAATCAGATATTCGTATTCTGCGCAGAAAAAAACCGGGCGACAGGAATTGGATGCCCCCTGCCGCCCGGCTGAACAATCTGTTCGTCTGTTATTTTGCAGTCACTTTCCGGAAATTTTTCTTTCCTTTCTTGACCACGACGCCTTCACCGTCGAATTTCTCCTGTGCGATGACTGCTTTCGGGTCAGTGATCTTCTCACCGTCGACTGCCACGCCGCCCTGCTCGACTGCACGACGTCCCTCGGAACGGGTCGCTGCCAGCCCGGACTTGTGCAGAAGGGATACGATGTCGATCGCTCCGTCCGTAAAATCGTCTTCGGTCAGCTCTGCCGTCGGCATATGCTCGGCGCTTCCGGAGGAGAACAGGGCACGTGCACCCTCCTGTGCCTTCTTCGCCTCTTCCTCGCCGTGCACGAGTGCGGTCAGCTCGTATGCCAGAATCTCCTTCGCCTGATTGAGCTGGCTGCCTTCCCATTTATCCATCTCATCGATCTGCTCAAGCGGCAGGAAGGTCAGCATGCGCAGGCATTTCAGGACGTCTGCGTCTGCTACGTTTCTCCAGTACTGGTAGAAATCGAACGGGGAGGTCTTGTTCGGGTCGAGCCATACCGCGCCGCTCTGCGTCTTGCCCATCTTCTTGCCCTCGGAATTGAGCAGCAGGGTGATCGTCATCGCGTATGCATCCTTGCCGAGCTTCCGGCGGATCAGCTCGGTACCGCCGAGCATGTTGCTCCACTGGTCATCGCCACCGAACTGCATGTTGCAGCCGTATTTCTGGTACAGTGCGTAGAAATCGTAGCTCTGCATGATCATGTAGTTGAATTCCAGGAAGCTTAAGCCGCGCTCCATGCGCTGCTTGTAGCACTCTGCGGTCAGCATGCGGTTGACACTGAAGTGTGCACCTACCTCACGCAGTACATCTCCGTAGTTCAGGTCGAGCAGCCAGTCTGCATTGTTTACCATCAGTGCCTTGTCATCGGAGAAATCGATGAAACGGCTCATCTGTTTCTTGAAGCAGTCGCAGTTGTGCTGGATCGTCTCTTTCGTCATCATCTGGCGCATGTCCGTTCTTCCGGACGGGTCGCCGATCATCGCCGTACCGCCTCCGATCAGGGCGATCGGCTTGTTGCCTGCCTGCTGCAGACGCTTCATCAGGCAAAGTGCCATGAAGTGTCCGACATGAAGGCTGTCCGCGGTCGGGTCGAAGCCAATGTAGAAGGTCGCCTTTCCGTTATTTACGAGATCACGGATCTCTTTTTCATCTGTCACCTGTGCAATCAGTCCTCTTGCAACGAGTTCATCGTAAATCTGCATGATAGTTACTCCTTTTCTTTATGATGGTTTTTGTATGTCGGAAGGGATGAGAAGCCGGACGTTCTGTACACAGGCCTCAGACACGTTCGCTTCGCGAACTATCCGCTTGCTACGCAAGCTTCTGTCTGAGGCTGATGGGCGTTCCGCCCATCCCAAAGTCGATATAAA
>JAQXGF010000039.1 GCA_029006155.1 Lachnospiraceae bacterium | reverse complement strand
ATCAAACTCTCTGATGAAATGTTTGATTCGGTCAAGATAACTTTGGCTATCTTTTCCTTTACTGTTTTAAAGGTCAGTCCTTAAAAATTAAAACTTTTCAGAATTTTTCAAGGTTGTTTCACTGTTCAGTTATCAATGTTCTTAAGTTGTTTTTTGTTATCTCCTCACCGGAGCAACTCTGATATCTTATCATGTTGTTCTCAGTTTGTCAAGAACTTTTTTCAACTTTTTTATTTTTCTTTTTTGCCATCTGACCGGAAGTTCTCTCGATCTTCTTCGTGGAAGCCTTTGTTTTAAGGCGTTTCCTCAACAGCGAGGTTTATAATACCATCGTTCTTTTTGTTTGTCAACAAGTTTTTTTCATTTTTTCCAACTTTTGCAATCTGCTCCCATCTTTCCTCACCGCCACGGAAAAACAGCGATCGATTTTGTAACAATCCGCGCAAAGAAACGGCAGGAAATACAATACATTCCCTGCCGCTTCTTGTCATATATCTATCATCTATCATAAATGTTTTCTTTTGCGTTGAATCTTATGGCCTCTTATGCGCGCTCCCTGTACCAATTATACCGTTTCATTTACGCGCTCCAACGCCTTCTATCTTAGCCATATATCATTATCTCTCCGGAAACCCGATCCCCGCCTGTCAGTCCGGCTAAAAGCCCTGAGATCTGTCCTGCGTATCGCCCGGAAGTGCTTCTGGTCTTTTCTGAAAATCAAACGTTCTGATCAGGCTTCCATCCGGTATCTGTGATTTGTCTCTCGTTTCCTTTGTGGCTCCATTGTCTCATATCTCGTACGTTCCTTCCATCATACCCGCCTAAAAACAATGTCAAATTCTGGTAAAGTTTCATCCCCGATGAGTATCCACCCGGCGTTCACTCCGCACCCGAACCGGAATCGGCTCGCGGATCAGTCCCGGAAACCAGCGATTCAGTACCTCGCGCAATGTCTTTGGAATGTATTGATAAATATGATAATACAGGTATATCTCTCGTTCGAGCTTCTGCATGAAAATCCCTCCTTCGGGTTGGCTGTATTGCCTCCGCTTTCGCTTCGGCCATACAAATGTGTTTGTGTTTTCACTGATTATACCTGTTATTTTTTCTCCGTCAACCACTTTCGGGAAACCTTAAGCGTTTTTTCACAGTCCCTTCAGACACTTTAGATTTTCTTAATTTTCCACCTGCTGCCGACGCAAAAGCAGATAGGCTGCCGCCAGGGATACGACAGTGACCACTGCCGCCAGCGCCAAAAATCCTCTGCCAAACAGCAGCTGCGTCATGCCCCGGATCGCAAGCCCAAATTTTCCTGCCGCCGACTGCGCTTCCTGATCCGCCGCATCCATCAGATTCGGAATGCCAATCGCGCAGAACATCCACAATACCCAAAGAATCCAAAATGCTTTTCTCTTATATCGCAGCAACAAGGCTCCGCAAAAGGTTCCAAATGCCGGAAGCGCAAAACAGGCCGGAATACCAAACTGCAGTAAAATTCCCCTCATATCCAGCTCCTCTTCCAGTGCTTTTCCCGACCAGAGGATCGTATACACCGCATCTTCCCCGGCTGAAATCAGAAGCAGCATTCCGAAATACAGGAAAAATCCAAGCAGCCATGCAATATAATAAGAAATAAGGAATGGTGTTCGCCGATTTCCGAGAGAAATCTGCGTGTTAAAATTTACTCCGAGATTGATCAGTATGATGAACGTACCGACTCCCGCACTGCCAATCATCGCAAACATCGTCCCAAGTGCCGCATACGTGTCCTCCGGATCTGATCGCTGCATCACAACCATAAACACCATCCCAATGATCCACATCACCAGCGCACAGCCAATGCCGAGCAGCCAGTCGCTCCGCTGAAGCCAAATCTGTTTTTTGATTGTCTGTAACATATTTTCTCCTTTCCGGTCAGCTACGTACCTCATACCGTCTGAGCACCAGCCATACGACTACGCCACAGAGGCAAAACAGCCCGCACCCTGCTGATAACAGACAGTTCCAAATACCTGCCGCACCCCTCAGCATATCGGTCATGGTCACGGTATCCAGGTCTACCCCGATGGCCGCTCCCATTGCGCCGAAAACGCCGCCAATGATCGCATACAGAATCATCATAACGACGATCCCCTTTCTTCCAAGCACGAGGATCATCGCGCCGAACAGCAAAAATGCGGCCATGGCTATGAGAATCACGCCGAGCATTCCCCCCAGCGCCGACAGCGAAATTGATGCCATCGCTCTCGTCCCGATTCCTCCGAGCAATCCGCTCACGCCGACCAGCGCCAGCGCTTCTGCCAGTGCTACTGCCAGTACCTCGATGAGGAATCGTTTTCTTGTACATCCCATTGCGAGTACCGTCGGCGCATACACCTGAAAGCAGGACAGAAGGGCAAATGATGTGCAAAACAGTCCGGCAAAAAACAGATACGGGACATAGTACATCCCGATCCCTGCAAGCGACAGCCCCTCCATGCCACCGCGGAAAAAAGAGAGTACTGTCATCAAAAGCGAGCTAAGAAGTGTCAGGCCAAATGTCATCCCAATATAACTTCCCCAGTACTTTATCTGCTTCATGCCGTCTCCTCCCCGCACAATGCTATGAATAATTTCTGTAATCCCGGCTTCTGGATGCTCACATCACAGTCTTTCCGGATCGTCTGCCCTTCCTCCAGTAACACCGTGACCCCCTTGCTGCGCCCGATCTGCTCGGCATGATGAATCGTAAGCCCTTCGCAGGCTGCGTCGACCTGATCGGCATGCCCGCTTACATGGTAGCTGCGGTCGAGCAAATCCTGTGTATTTTCCTTAAGCAGGATTTTTCCTTCCTTTACAATAATGACCTCTTCAAAAATATCCGCCGCTTCCTCGATGATATGCGTGGAGACGACAAACGTCCGATCTGTATTTTCGTATTCTTCCAGAAGCAGATGATAAAATTTTTCCCGCGCGATCACATCCAATCCGGCAACCGGTTCATCCAGAATCGTAAAATCTGCTTTGCTCGCCAGCGCCACAATGATCGTCACCATGGAAAGCATTCCTTTTGAAAGCTTATTGATCCGTTTCTTCGGATCCAGCTGAAACTGTTTTACGAGGGAATCTGCCATCTGTTTATCCCAGTGCGGAAGAAATGCCTCCGCCGCCTGCAGATAATCTTTGATGCGCAGCGCATTCATGTTGTTGCCTGACACCTGATTCAGCTCTCTGGAAAAGCAGATATGAGATAATGCTTCTTTATTTTCCCATACCGGTATCCCATTCCACAATGCTTCCCCTTTCGTCGCCGGATTCTGCGCGCTCAGCACCGAGAGCAGTGTCGTCTTGCCGGCCCCGTTTCTGCCGATCATGCCATAAATCTTGTGCTCCTCCAGTGTCAGATCAATGTCCTGAAGCACCGTTTTCTTCCCATATGTCTTTACAATTCCTCTCCCGACCAGCTTATTCATCTGCCATACCTCCATCCTTTGCGTCCAGAATCATCTCCACCAGTTCCTTTTTCGTGATACCAAGGCTCGTCGCCTCCGCCATCAGGCTCTTTACATAGTTGTCATAAAACTGCTCCCGGCGCTTTCCTCTGATCTGCGCCTTTGCCCCTGTTGCTACAAACATTCCGATCCCCCGTTTCTTATATAAAATCCCCTCATCGACCAGAAGATTGACGCCCTTCGCCGCCGTCGCCGGATTGATCGCATAGAGCCGTGCCAGTTCATTCGTGCTCGGCACCCGCTCCTCCTCGAGCAGCACATCCCGCAGGATGTCATCTTCGATCATTTCCTTTATCTGAATATAAATGGATTTCTCCTGTGTCAGAATCTCATTCAAACTCTGCTCCTCCTTTCCGCTTAGTTATATGGTTCATTACTTATGTAATTAACCATAGCACCAAGGCATACATTTGTCAATACGGTTTCGAGTTTTTTATAAAATTACTTTCTGTAAGATGTAACTGATTTTTAAGTCCTCAGAGAGAAATTTGCAAACAATATACCGGCGTAAGTAGCAGGAACGAATTCGAATCCCCACCTTGCAAACACTCTGTGCAAAGCGCTATAATAAATCACTGGTGCTGCCTGTGGATCTCCTGATCTGCCACTTTATGTCCGCTCACCTCGCAGTACCCGACCGAAGTAAGACGTGCGTTCTGCCAGTAAACCCATGCACAATATGGCAATCGGCAGGAATTGCAGCATGCTTGCGGGCGCAAAGGCGGACAGACTGGAGGCTTTTCTTTGAAATTAAGTCATGAATATACGATGAGCACGCCGATGCCGTTCCGACCGACCGATGAGATCGCCGGGTATCCGGTACGGCCCGGCATGTTCGATTTAAATGGTGCACTGGCGATTCCGTGCGGCGTCAATTTTACGATTCACACGCATGGCGGCACCTCCTGCGAGCTGCTTCTGTTTCACCGTGGAGAGGAAGTACCGTATGCCACGCTCCCGTTTCCGGAGTCCTATAAGATCGGCGACGTCTACTCAATGATCGTATTCGGCCTGAATATTGAGGACTTCGAATACGCCTACCACATCGACGGGCCATATGACCCGAAGGCTGGCCTGCTCTTTGATAAAAACCAGATCCTGCTCGACCCTTATGCACGCGCCGTCACCGGGCAGAGCACCTGGGGCGTGAAAAAGCCACATCCATACCATGCCCGTGTCGTAAAAGATACGTTTGACTGGGGCGACGCACCGCAGTCCTCCCGTGAACTGAGCGAGCTGATCATCTACGAGCTGCATGTGCGTGGCTTTACAAAGCATGAATCCTCCGGTGTGGAGCACAAGGGAACATTCGCCGGATTGAAAGAAAAAATCCCCTATCTGAAGGAGCTGGGGATCAATGCCGTCGAGCTGATGCCGATCTTCGAGTTCGACGAGTGTATGAATGTGCGGGAAGTGGACGGAAAACGCCTGCTGGAATACTGGGGCTACAATACGGTCGGATTCTTTGCACCGAATACGAGCTATTCCTCCGAGATCGAGTACAACCGGGAGGGAACCGAGCTGAAGGAACTCATCCGCGCACTGCACGACAATGGCATTGAGATCATTCTGGACGTCGTGTTCAACCATACGGCAGAAGGAAATGAGATGGGACCATGCTTCTCCTTTAAAGGCATCGACAACAATATCTACTATATGCTCACACCAGATGGAAACTATTACAATTTCAGCGGCTGCGGCAATACCTTAAACTGCAACCATCCGATCGTGCAGCAGATGATCCTGGAATGCCTGCGGTACTGGACAATCAACTACCGCATCGACGGGTTCCGGTTTGATCTGGCTACGATCCTCGGAAGAAATGTGGACGGCTCCCCGATGAACAATCCACCGCTCTTAAAGACGCTTGCCTGTGATCCGATCTTAAGCAACGTAAAGCTGATCGCGGAGGCATGGGATGCCGGTGGGATGTATCAGGTCGGCAGTTTTCCGGCCAATCATCGCTGGGCCGAGTGGAACGGCCGGTACCGTGACGCGCTCCGCGGATTTTTCAAGGGCGATTTCTGGCAGTCGTGGAACGCTGCATGGAGTATTTCCGGCTCCGGAGATCTGTATGGCGGCTATTACGCAAATTCCAACGGCAATTATGCCGGATACAATTCCTGCGTGAATTTTCTGACCTGCCATGACGGTTTTACACTGTACGATCTGTATTCTTACAATGACAAACATAACGAGTGCAATGGCTGGAACAATACCGACGGCTGCAACGACAACCGCAGCTGGAACTGCGGTGCAGAAGGCGACACCAGCGACCCGGAGGTCTTAAAGCTTCGTTACCGGATGATCCGGAACGCCTGTGCCGTGCTCATGTGCAGCCGCGGCACGCCGATGTTCCTCGCCGGAGATGAATTCGGCAACACGCAGTATGGCAACAACAACAGCTACTGCCAGGACAATGAGATTTCCTGGCTCGACTGGAGTCTGCTTGCAAAAAATCAGGAGCTCTTCTCCTTTTTCCAGTACATGATCCGGTTCCGCAAACGCCACCCGATCATCCGCAAAAAGCTGCCGGATGCCGTCTGTGGCATGAATCCGATCCATACGCACAACACCAATGCAGACGAAGTCGATATTCCGCGCGATGCGCATACCTTCAGCGTCAGCTTCGCCGGATATAACAGCGCAAACGGAAGCGATGATATTGTCTATGTGTCGGTCAACAGCTACTGGGAGGATGTTGCAATCACACTCCCGAGGCTACAGCACGGCGGTGCATGGTATCTGTGTGTTAATACCTTCGGTGACGGCAACGGACGCTACTGCTACCCGGAAGGTCAGGA
>JAQXGF010000038.1 GCA_029006155.1 Lachnospiraceae bacterium | reverse complement strand
GCCGGAGTCGGACGCGTCACGAAGCCGGGGCTGGAGCAGCCGATCGGGGCAGCGGCGATCAACCGTGTCCCGCGCCAGATGATCACACAGGGCGTCCGTCAGGTCTGCGCCGAGTTTGGCTATACCGGAGCGATTCAGATCACGATCTCGGTGCAGGGCGGTGAGGAGGTCGCAAAGCGTACCTTCAATCCACATCTTGGTATTTTGGGCGGCATCTCGATTCTCGGAACGAGCGGAATCGTCGTGCCGATGAGCGAGCAGGCATTGATTGACAGCATCCGCATTGAGATGCGCCAGAAAGTGAAAAATGGCGAACAGCATCTTCTGATCACGCCGGGCAATTATGGTGCGGACTTTTTAAAGGGGCAGAAGCAGTACGAGCTGCTGCGGCCGGAGTATTCGATGAAGTGCAGCAACTACGTCGGGGAGACGTTGGATATGGCGCTGCAGCTCGGTGTAAAGGCGATCCTCTTTGTCTCACACATCGGGAAATTTATCAAGGTGTCGGGTGGCATCATGAATACGCACTCTGCCCATGCAGACTGCCGCGCGGAGCTGATGGCAGCGCAGGCGATGCGTGCCGGTGCATCTGCGGATACCGTAAAGCAGCTGCTCGCGACGAACACGACTGAGGAGGCTGTCGGCATTTTAAAGGAGAGCGGTGATCTGGATGGGACCGTATCAGAGGCGATCCGCCGGATTCAGTTTTATCTGCAAAAGCATGTCGGAGGAGAGCTGCGCACAGAGGTCGTGCTGTTTTCGAATCAGTATGGCTACCTCGGGGAGTCCGAGGGCGCGGAAGCGCTGATGGAGCTGGTGGCAGCGGAGAAAGAAGAAATTTACGGAGAAAAGAGATAAAAAGGAGAAAAGCAATGAGTGGAATTTTAATAGGTGTCGGTGTCGGTCCGGGAGATCCGGAGCAGATGACCTTAAAGGCGGTGCGGACGATCCGGGAAAATGAAGTGATCGCCGTTCCGGGAAACGATGCAAAGGAGACGGTGGCGTACCGGATTGCGGTGCAGGCAGTACCGGAGCTGGAGGAAAAGACGCTGCTGGCGCTTCCGATGCCGATGATCAAGGACCGCACGGAGCTGGCAAAGAGCCACGACGCGGCGGCACTGCAGGTCGAGAATGTTCTGAAGGAAGGAAAAAATGTCGTATTCCTGACCCTTGGCGACCCGACGGTGTACTCAACGTTCATGTATGTCCACAGCCGGGTAAAAGCACACGGCTATGCAACACAGATCGTGAGCGGCATCCCGTCGTTCTGTGCAGCGGCCGCACGGATGGACATCTCCCTGACCGAGTGGAACGAGGAGCTTCATGTCATCCCGGCTGTGCACAATATCGAGCAGGAGATCAACTATCCGGGGACACGCGTGCTCATGAAGTCGGCCCGCAAGATCGGAGCGGTCAAAGAGAAGCTGATGCAGTCGGACAGCCAGGTATTCATGGTGGAGAACTGTGGCATGGAAAATGAGCGGATCTTTACCCGCGCCGAGGATATTCCGGAGGATGCGAGCTACTATTCCCTGATCATTGTGAAAGATCCGAAGCAGGAACCGGGAAAGTAGAAAAGAACAGAAAAGAGAGAACAGGAGGAATCACCATGGTACATTTTGTAGGAGCAGGTTCAGGTGCAGCAGATCTGATTACCGTGCGCGGAAGCAGACTGCTGGGTGAAGCAGATGTGATCATTTATGCGGGATCTCTGGTCAATCCGGAGCTGCTGCAGTATAAAAAAGAGGGCTGTGAGGTATACGACAGCGCAAAGATGACACTGGAAGAGGTACTGGAAGTCATTGATCAGGCAGAAGCAGCAGGGAAGACGACCGTGCGGCTGCACACCGGAGATCCGTGCGTGTACGGCGCGATCCGGGAGCAGATGGATGTGCTTGAAGAAAAGGGCATTGCCTATGATTACTGTCCGGGCGTCAGCGCGTTCTGCGGAGCGGCGTCTGCCCTGAAGATGGAGTACACCCTTCCGGGCATTTCCCAGACCGTCATCATCACCCGTATGGCAGGCCGCACCCCGGTACCGGAGCGCGAGGAGATCGCAAAGCTCGCATCCCACGGCTCTACGATGGTCATTTTCCTGAGCACGGGTATGCTCGAGAAGCTCAGTGAGCAGCTGATGGCGGGCGGCTACGCGGCAGACACGCCGGCGGCCATCGTGTACAAGGCGACCTGGCCGGAGGAGGAGAGCCATATCTGCACGGTATCCACACTGGCTCAGTGCGCGAAAGAGTACAACATCACAAAGACTGCGCTGATTATTGTCGGCGACACCGTAGCACAGAGCGGCTACAACCGTTCCGAGTTGTATCATCCGGCCTTCACGACAGAGTTCCGTCAGGCGACCGAGGAGCGGAAGTAAGGTCAGCAAAAAGAAAGACAGTTATAGTTGATAATTTATGTAATATGGAAATGGTAAAAAAGAAGGAACGCGTAGATAGCAGGAAAGCGCAGGTGCGACTATGAAAACAGCCGGAATTGCATATTTTACAGAGCCGGGCGGCCATCTGGCACATCGGATCGCGGATGGCCTTGCGCCGGAGTATGAAATCCTCTGGTACGAAAAAGGGCTGAAGGACTGGTGTGCGGCTTGCTTTTCCGAGGCGGAGCTGGTCATCTTCATCGGGGCCTGCGGTATTGCGGTGCGGACGATTGCGCCACTTCTGAAGAGCAAGACGGAGGATCCGGCGGTGCTTGTGCTCGACGAGGCTGGACAATATGTGATTTCCCTGTTATCCGGACACATCGGCGGCGCAAATGATTATGCACAGCAGATTGCAAAGATTACGGGGGCCATTCCGGTCATCACGACGGCCTCCGATGTCCGCGGGAAAATTGCGGTGGATGTCTTTGCAAAGCACAATCATCTGGCGATCAGCAGCATGAAGTCGGCAAAATGCGTCGAGGCAGCGATCCTGCGCGGCGAGCCGGTAGCAATGTATTGTTCCGGCGAGGTACATGGAACGGTACCGCCGGAGCTGACGCTGATGAACGCGGAGAGCGGCGATGCAACCGCCCATTATCGGATCTGGATTTCCGAGCGCACCTGCCCGTGGCTGCGGCCCACAGGAGACGGCACAGGATCGCAGCTACCGTCGGCCATGGGAGAGGCCATGACGGATATGGCGACCAGCTCCCTCCACACGCTTGTCCTCACGCCGTGCGTTGTCACCATCGGGATCGGCTGCCGCAGAGGAAAGCCGGCATCTGATGTGGCAGAGGCACTGCAGCGGGTCCTGAAGGAAGAGCAGATACCAGAGGAGGCGCTAGTCGGCATTGCATCGATCGACCTGAAAAAAGAAGAGGCGGGCATTCTGGAGACGGCACATGAGATGGGCCTTCCGTTTATCACGTATACGTCAGAAGAGCTGCTGGCGGTGCAGGGCGATTTTACGCCGTCTGCGTTTGTCAAAAAGACGACGGGCGTGGATAACGTCTGCGAGCGCTCTGCTTTATTACTTGCCGGAGACGGCGGGACAATCATTCGAAAAAAAGAGGCCGGAAATGGTGTGACCGTTGCACTGGCCATTCAGAAATGGGGGATACAATTTTGAAGAACAAATTATATGTAGTCGGAATGGGACCGGGTGCGGCAGACCGTATGAGCATCCGTGCAGATGAGACACTGAAAAAATGTGACACGATCATCGGTTATACTGTATATGTTAATCTTCTGAAAGAAGACTATCCGGGAAAAGAGTATCTGACGACGCCGATGACGCAGGAGGCAAAGCGTTGTGAGATGGCGTTTGAGGAAGCGGAAAAAGGCAAGACCGTAGCGATGGTTTGCAGCGGTGATGCGGGCGTATACGGCATGAGTGGCCTGATGCTGGAGATCGGTGCCGGTTATCCGGATATCGAGGTAGAGGTCATTCCGGGTGTGACCGCCGCACTGAGCGGAGGCGCGGTACTCGGAGCACCGCTGACCCATGACTTTGCAGTCGTAAGCCTGAGCGACCGCCTGACTCCGTGGGAGAAGATCGAGAAGCGTCTGCGTCTGGCGGCAGAGGCAGATTTTTCGCTTGCAATTTACAATCCGGCGAGCAAGGGACGTCCGGATTACCTGCAGAGAGCCTGCGATATTCTGCTCTCTGTACTTCCGGCAGACCGGATCTGCGGAACGGTAGAAAACATTGGCCGTGAGGGAGAATGCGCGAAGATTTACACGCTCGGTGAGCTGCGCAACGCAAAGGTCAACATGTTTACGACGGTATTTATCGGCAATTCCATGACGAAGGAGATTGGCGGACGTATGGTCACGCCGCGGGGCTATCGGATATGAGACAGGTACTGATTTTTGGCGGGACCTCGGAAGGGCGGATGCTCTCCGAGTATCTCGATAAAAGGCAGATCCGGCATACGGTGTGTGTAGCGACGGACTACGGCGAGGAAGTGATGGAGCATTCCGGGTATGTGCAGATCCATCAGGGACGGCTGGATATCCCGGCCATGGAAGCGCTGATGCAAAGCGGGGACTATGCAGTCGTCGTGGATGCGACGCACCCGTACGCCACAGCAGTATCCGCCAATGTGCGCGAGGCGTGCAAGGCGGTGAATATGCCATATCTGCGCTATCTGCGGGATGCAGGACGCGCGTCAGGTTCTGGAAAGGCTGACATGCATCCAAGCACTCCGATAAGCGGGACGGGTGCCGGAGCCGATGCTTTGATCACATGGGTAAATTCCGCGGCAGAGGCGGCCACTTATCTGGAAACGCAGTCCGGCAATATTTTTCTGACGACCGGGAGCAAGGAGCTGCATGTCTTTACAGAACGGATTACCGAGCCTGGCCGTTTGTTTATCCGCGTGCTTCCGTCGGCAAGTGTCATTACCGAGTGCCGGAATCTCGGTATGGAGGGAAAGCAGATCTGTGCGATGCAGGGACCGTTTTCCACGGAGATGAACGTGGCGATGCTGAAGCAGACAAAAGCAGCATTTCTCGTGACGAAAGATACCGGTACGACCGGCGGCTATCCGGAAAAGGAGCAGGCGGCACAGCAGCTTGGCGTGCGCATGGTCGTGATCCGCAGACCGGAGGAGGCCGGGCTGGATTTTGCAGCACTGCTTGGAAAGCTTGGGGAAATGCTAGGCTGTGAGCTGGCCGGAGAGGAAGCCTGCGCGGAAGCGAACGAAACGAACCAAGGAGAGAGAAACGGCGCTGCAGAGAACGGAGTCGCTACAGAAGCGGCAGGTGAGGCGAACAGCGGGACGGTCGCGGCTGACAGTCCGGCAAGAAGCATTTCCTGCGTCGGCATTGGCATGGGAAGTCTCGGTACACTGACACACGACGCAGCCGCAGCGATCCAGGGCGCGGAACTTATTTTCGGAGCGGAGCGGCTTTTGCAGAGTGTGGATGAGATGGGCATTTTGTCACCGGGGCAGCAGCGTGTCACAGAATATATCGGCACGAAGATTCAGGCATATCTGGCAGAGTATCCGCAATACCGGCGCATTGCGATTCTGATGTCCGGGGATGTCGGATTTTACAGCGGCGCACGCGGCATTCAGGAGGCGTTCGCGGGAGAAGATGTACATTTTTACTGTGGCATTTCTTCCGTCGTCTATTTTGCTTCCAGGATCCCGACTTCCTGGCAGGATGCAAAGTTGCTCAGCGCGCACGGCAAGCAGGTGAACCTTCTGAACAGCGTGCAGCGCTATCCAAAGATCATTATGATCGTGAGCGGTGCGCGTGACGTCGAGCGCCTTTGCGCAGAGTTGCATGCGGCCGGGCTGGATCAGGTGCGCGTGACGGTCGGTACGAATTTATCGTACCCGGAAGAGACGGTGACATCGGGCGTTCCGGCGGACTTTTTGTCGGTGACGACGAAGGGGCTGCATATTATGATGCTGGAAAATCCGGAGGCGAAGTACATCCTCACACCGGGCATGAACGATGAGACATTCGTGCGCGGAAAAGTACCGATGACCAAAGAAGAGATCCGGATTCTGTCCGTGGCGAAGCTGCAGCTGACGGAAGACGCGGTTGTCTACGATGTCGGCGCAGGGACCGGTTCGGTATCCGCAGAATGCGCACGGCTGTGCACATCAGGCTGCGTCTATGCGATCGAGCGGAATCCGGAGGGCATCGCGCTGATCCGGGAAAATGCGAAGCAGCTGAAGCTCTCGAACCTGATTCCGGTCGAGGGGCTGGCTCCGGATGCGATGGAAGACCTCCCGGTACCGACGCATGCATTTATCGGCGGAAGCGCCGGAAATATGGGAAAGATCATCGATGTGCTGCGGGCGAAGAACCCGGACATCCGCATCGTCATCAATACGATCGCACTGGAGAGCATTTCCGAGGTGCTTGGCATCCTGAAGGAGCGGGAGATCGACGCCGACATCGTCCAGATCTGCGCATCCAGATCCCGCACCTTGGGCCGCTATCACATGATGACCGGACAGAATCCGGTGTATATTATTTCTTTCTAGCGAGGAGGAACTATGCTGCATCTTCCAAGATTCATGCTCGCTGCCCCTTCCAGCGGCAGCGGCAAAACGATGCTGACCTGCGGCATTTTGCAGGCGTTGAAGGACCGGGGGTGTGCCCCGGCCTCGTATAAGTGTGGACCGGACTACATTGATCCGATGTTCCACAGCCGCGTCCTCGGGACGCCGTCCCGCAATCTGGACACCTTTTTCACTGATGAGGAGACGACCCGCTACCTCTTTGCCAACAGCGCAAAGCATGCCGGGATCTCTGTGATGGAAGGCGTCATGGGACTGTACGACGGCGTCGGCGGGATCACGGATCAGGCGTCCGCCTATGATCTGGCACGTGTGACCGCCACACCGGTCATCCTGATTGTCAATGCGAAAGGCATGAGCCTTTCTTTGATTCCGTTTCTGAAAGGATTTGTGGACTATCAGCGTGCCGACGGACGGGTGATTCAGGGCGTGATCCTGAACCGCGCGACAAAAATGACATCCATGCTCTTAAAAGAAAAAATCGAGCAGGAGACCGGCCTGAAGCTGATCGGCTATGTACCGGAACTGACGGCCTGCCGGGTCGAGAGCCGTCACCTCGGTCTTGTGACACCGGGAGAGATTCAGGATCTGCAGACCCGTATGGAAGAGCTGGCAGGAGAGCTGGAAAAAAGTCTGGACTTTGAGGCGCTGCTTGCAATCGCGGAGCAGGCAGAGGATTACCCGGATGAGGCAGGATGTATTCCTGAGAAATATGCAGATATACTGCAGATACGGCAGAACCCGGAACAAAAAACAGTTCTTTCCGGAATCGACACATCAGAATGCAATGACAAAGCGCAGAACCTGACTCAAAATTCCAAGGAAGAAAGCAAGACGAAGACAGGAAAAACACGTTTTCACATCCGCATCGCGGTCGCAAAAGACGAAGCCTTCTGCTTCTACTATCAGGACAATCTCGAGCTGCTCGAATTGCTCGGGGCAGAGCTGGCGTACTTCTCACCGATCCACGATAAGGCGATGCCGGAGGGCTGTTCCGGTCTTCTGATCGGCGGCGGCTATCCGGAATTATATGCAAAAGCACTCAGCGAGAACAAATCCATGCTGGCCTCTATTCGTCAGGCGATCGAGAGCGGCATGCCGTATCTGTCGGAGTGCGGCGGATTCATGTATTTGCATGAAAAAATGCAGGATATGCAGGATCTCTGGTATCCGATGGTGGGCATTCTGAAGGGAGAGTCCTACCGGACACCAAAGCTTGGCCGGTTTGGGTACATTACCCTGCAGGCAAAAGAGGGAGAGCAGCAATTGCTCGCACCGGGCGAGACGATCCGCGGCCATGAGTTCCACTACTTTGACAGCACCGATCCGGGAAGCGATTACCACGCAGAAAAGCCGGTCACCGGGCGGAAC
>JAQXGF010000037.1 GCA_029006155.1 Lachnospiraceae bacterium | reverse complement strand
CCTCTGGCGATCTGGGCCCTCATAATCTTATCCGTTTCTTCCATTAATATAGGTATGAACCGGAGTGCGATCGACATCATCATCGAAATCTCATGTACCGGCACATGAACCGCCTTAAGCGGAGACATGGCTTTTTCCAGGCCATCCGTCAGATCATTCGGTGTGGTGGTCAGCGTCATCAGAGAGGAACCCACAATCAGATAAACCAGACGAATCGCCATAAACGCGGCTGTCTCAATCCCTTTGTCCGTAATCCGGATCTTCCAGATCTGAAACACCACATTTCCCGGAATCAGAAAAAGATTGAAAACTGCGGTAAACAGAAGCAGAAAGATAATTGATTTCAGTCCGCGAAACATAAATTTCGGCGGTACTTTGGAAATATGGATCATCACTCCCAGAAAAATAGTGGCAGCCACATATGATGCCACGGAACGGAAAGCAAACAGTGTGATCAGGTAAACCATCGTGCCTGCGAGTTTTACTCTCGGGTCCAGTTTGTGAATGACGGAATCCGCCGGATAATATTGGCCTAATGTAATATCTCTTAACATAATTTCTCTCCAGTCATTTGCCAAGGCAGCGGTAAATCGCATCCGCAGCCTCTTCTACCGTCGTCGCATCCGTATCGACATCCCAGCCCGCCTCCGCGAGGTCGTGCATGAGATACGTCACCTGCGGCGCTGCCAGTCCGATCTCTTCCAGCTCACGGTAATGCCGGAACACCTCTCTTGGCACACCGTCAAACCGCACCTGTCCTTTGTTCATGACGATGATCCGGTCGACGTACCGCGCGACATCCTCCATGCTGTGTGAGACGAGGATGACCGTGATATGCCGTTCCTCCTGCAGCCGCTTCACCTGATCCAGGATGTCATCTCTGCCCTTCGGGTCGAGTCCCGCCGTCGGCTCATCGAGCACGAGCACCTCCGGCTCCATCGCAAGGATCCCGGCGATCGCCACACGGCGCTTCTGTCCGCCGGAAAGCTCGAACGGAGACTTTTTAAAATTCTCCTCCTTCATGCCGACAAGCCGCAGTGCCTCATGCGCACGCTGCTCGATTTCTTCTTTCGGAAGTCCGAGATTCTTCGGCCCGAAGCAGACATCCGTAAATACATCGACCTCGAACAGCTGGTGCTCCGGATACTGAAAGACCAGACCGACTTTGCTGCGCAGCTCTTTCATATTGTAGCCTTCGTCGTAAATGTTTGTTCCATTATAATAGATCGCTCCGCTCGTCCCCTTTAAAAGTCCGTTCAGATGTTGGATCAGGGTCGACTTGCCCGATCCGGTATGGCCGATGATGCCGATGAACTGTCCATCCGGGATCTCAAGGTTCACATCCTTTAACGCATGCTTTTCAAATGCGGTGCCCTCGCTGTATACATAATTTAAATGGTCAATTTTAATTGCCATGCTGTTCTGTCCTTTCCGCGGATGTCCGGCGCAGCTTTTCCAGCTCGGCCTCAAGCTCCCGCATCGATAAAATGCCATCCGGAAGCGGCACACCCTTTTTCTGCAGCTCGTATGCCACTAACGTCGCCTGCGGTACATCCAGCCGGTAGCCTTTGAGCTCTGCCACATGGGAGAAGATCTCCTTCGGCGTGCCCTGCATCACGACCTTGCCCTGATCCATCACGATGATCTTGTCGGCCTCGATGACCTCTTCCATATAGTGTGTGATCAGAATGACCGTCACATGCTCCTGCCGGTTCAGTTCCTGTACGGTGCGGATGACTTCTTTTCTGCCGTTCGGGTCGAGCATCGCGGTCGGCTCGTCGAGCACGATGCATTTTGGCTGCATCGCTACCACGCCTGCGATCGCCACGCGCTGCTTCTGTCCGCCGGAGAGCTTGTTCGGCGAATGGGCGCGGTATTCCCACATACCGACGGCCTTCAGGCTCTTCTCCACGCGCTTCCAGATCTCCTCTGACGGCACGCCCATATTTTCCGGGCCGAATCCGACGTCCTCATCGACGATCGTACCGATGATCTGATTATCCGGGTTCTGGAACACCATCCCTGCGCTCTGCCGGATCTCCCAGAGCTTTGATTCGTCCTTCGTGTCTTTTCCGTCCACGTAGAGCGTGCCTTCCGTCGGCAGCAGGATCGCATTGATGTGCTTCGCCAGAGTCGATTTGCCGGAGCCATTGTGTCCGAGGATCGCGACAAAATCGCCTGATTGTACGTCCAGATCCACGCCGTCCACAGCCTTGATCATCTCTTCGACATTTCCCTCTTCATCCAGCTTCTGATATTCATATGACAGCTTTCTGCCTTTGATTATATTCATGTCCTGTCCTCTTTGATCCGTCCGCTACTCAGCTGCGGATCACTTTTTTCATCTGCTTCTTCTGCAAATGTCAACCACCGGCCTGGTGGTATTGACCGTCAAATTATAGCAACTACCTACTGAAAAAGCAAGGAAATATATGATTTTCCGCAACTGAAATGAGTCGCCTTGCAGTTTGGCGAAATAACACAGAATATGGATCTGCCCATTTAAAGAAGTCAAAATAACGTAGTTTTGAGTCAATTTTGCGGTGGATTTTTCTTTCCTTTGGAATTATACTGTAACAAACACACAGTTGGAAACAGCACCGGCTGCCTGGGTAGCCGATTATGGAGGCAATTATGAAGATTGGAAATGAAACGAAAGCATGGTGGAAAGAGGCCGTCATTTATCAGATTTATCCGCGCAGCTTTGCGGACAGCAACGGAGACGGGATCGGTGATCTGAACGGTATCACGGAACATCTGCCATATCTGGAAAAGCTCGGAGTCGATGTACTCTGGCTCTCCCCGATCTACCAGTCCCCGAACGATGACAACGGCTATGACATCTCCGATTACCGGAACATCATGACCGAGTTCGGTACGATGGAAGATTTTGACCGTATGCTCGCCGAGGCACATAAGCATCATCTGAAGATCGTGATGGATCTCGTCGTCAATCACTCCTCCGATGAGCACGCATGGTTCATCGAGAGCCGCAAATCCAAGGACAATCCGTACCGTGACTATTATATATGGAAGGATCCCGTAAACGGCAAAGAGCCGAACAACTGGGGTTCCTGCTTCGGCGGCTCCGCATGGGAGTATGATGAGGCGACCAACATGTACTATCTGCACTGCTTTTCCAAAAAGCAGCCGGATCTGAACTGGGAAAATCCAAAGGTACGTGACGCCGTCTTCGATATGATGACCTGGTGGTGCGACAAAGGCATCGACGGATTCCGTATGGATGTCATCAGCATGATCTCCAAGGATCCGGCCTACCCGGACGGACCGGTCACCGACGGACTGTACGGCAGCTTCTCTCCGTACGTCTGCAACGGCCCGCACGTACACGAATACCTGCAGGAGATGAACCGCCGCGTGCTCTCCAAATATGACCTGCTCACGGTCGGCGAGGCCGGCGGCGTCACGATCGAGGAGGCAAAGAAATATGCAAACAAAGAGCAGACCGAGCTGAACATGGTCTTCCAGTTCGAGCACGTCGACTGCGTACAGGGTCCGATCGGAAAATGGTCCGATGAGAAGCCAAAGCTCTCCGCGCTCCGTCCGATCCTGAACAAGTGGCAGTATGAGCTCGAGGGCAAGGCATGGAACAGCCTGTACTGGGACAACCATGACCAGCCGCGTGTCGTCTCCCGGTTCGGCAATGATTCCGATCAGTTCCGCGTCGTCTCCGCAAAGATGCTTGCGACCTGCCTGCACATGATGAAGGGGACACCGTATATTTATCAGGGGGAAGAGATCGGCATGACAAATGTCTACTTCGACCGTCTCGAAGACTACCGTGACATCGAGAGCATCAATGCCTACCATCAGTATGTCGACAGCGGCATCGTCTCCCCGGAGAAAATGATGAGCTATCTGAAATTCATCAGCCGTGACAATGCGCGCACCCCGATGCAGTGGAACGATAAAGAAAATGCCGGATTCACGACCGGAACGCCGTGGATCAAGGTAAATCCAAACTATACGACCATCAACACCGAGGCAGCCTTAGCCGATCCGGATTCTGTTTTTTACTACTATCAGAAGCTGATCCAGCTGCGCCATACGCTTCCGATCGTCGTTTACGGTACGTTCCACGGGCTTCTGGAGGACAGCGAGACGATCTACGCTTACACGCGGACACTGGATGACCAGACACTGACCATCGCCTGCAATTTCACCGATACCGAGCAGCCGTGCGACCTGTTCGAACATGGTGCCGGCAAGGAGCTGATCTCCAACTATGCGGAGCACAAGGCAGGCGTGCTGCAGCCGTATGAGGCACGGGTTTTCCTTGGTTAAGCGGATATCTCATTTCTTTTACGTTACATACCTATTACCGCCGGAAGGCACTGCCCTTGGGAAAGCGGACATTCGCAATCTGCGTTCAGGCTTCCGGCACAGACATCAGGAGGAATACACACATGGAACGAAAATGGTGGCAGAAAAAAGTAGCTTATCAGATCTACCCGAAGAGCTTTTGCGACTCAAACGGCGACGGCATCGGCGATCTGCAGGGCATTATCAGCAAACTGGACTATCTCAAGGAGCTCGGTGTCGATATCATCTGGCTCTCCCCGATCTACTGCTCTCCGCTCGCGGATCAGGGCTATGACATTTCCGACTATTACAACATCGACCCGCGCTTCGGCACGATGGACGATATGGACGAACTGATTGCGGAGGCAAAAAAGCGCGATATGTACATCCTCATGGACCTCGTCGTCAACCACTGCTCCGATGAGCATGAGTGGTTCAAAAAGGCATGCGAGGATCCGGACGGAACATATGGCAAGTACTTTTATATCGAAGATTATAAAGACGGCAAGCTGCCGTGCAACTGGCGCTCCTACTTCGGCGGTCCGGTCTGGGAGCCGCTTCCGGGACACCCGGACAAATGCTACTTGCATGTCTTCCACAAAAAGCAGCCGGACCTGAACTGGGAGAACCCGGAACTCCGCGAAGAAATCTACAAAATGATCAACTGGTGGCTCGACAAGGGACTCGCAGGCTTCCGTATCGACGCCATCATCAACATCAAAAAAGCGCTTCCGTTTAAAGATTATCCGGCGGATCGTGACGACGGGCTGGCTCCGATGCAGGAAATGCTCAAGGAGGCGACCGGTGTCGGCGAGTTCCTCGGAGAGATGCGTGACCGCACCTTTGCCAAATACGACGCGTTCACGGCAGGTGAAGTCTTCAATGAGAAGCCGGGCGAACTTCCGCTCTTTATCGGCGATGGCGGCTACTTCTCCACGATGTTCGACTTCAATGAGACGATCTTCGGCAGCAGCGATCTCGGCTGGTACGCTTCGACCCGCATCACACCGGACGATTACCGGAACTGCTGCTTTGAGAGTCAGCGGAAGATCGGCGACATCGGGTTCCTCTCGAATATCATCGAGAATCACGATGAGCCGCGCGGCGTTTCCCGCTATATTCCGGATGGGGAAGTGACTCCGACAAGCAAAAAGCTGCTCGCCACGATGAACGTCATGCTCCGCGGACTTCCATTCATCTATCAGGGACAGGAAATCGGTATGGAAAATATGGAATTCACTTCCATCGACCAGATCGACGATATCTCGACGCTGGATGAGTACGAAGTCTCCATCAAAGCCGGGCTGACACCGGAGGAAGCCATGAAAGTCGCTTCCCTCCACAGCCGTGACAATGCCCGCACGCCGTTCCAGTGGAACGCCACGGCACATGCAGGCTTCACGACCGGCACCCCGTGGCTCGCAGAGAACCCGAACTACACACGGATCAACCTGGAGAGCCAGCGAAATGATCCGGACTCCGTTTACCAGTACTACCGCAAGCTGACGGCACTTCGCAAAAATCCGGAGTACGCCGAGACCGTCGTATATGGCGCGTGCATCCCGGTATGGGAAGACCGTCACAACCTGATGGCCTATTATCGCAAATCGGATGAGAAGACGCTGCTCGTCATCGGCAACTATCAGACCGAGCCGCAGACCGTCACACTTCCGCAGGATCTGAAAAAAGTCGTGCTCAACAACCTGCCGACGCTTGTAAAGGATGGCAATACGCTGACGCTGGCCGGATATCAGGCAGTCGTGCTGGAGGTATGATATGAATGAGCAGCATTTTTGTCAATCTGTCACCGGTATCGTCATCCGCGACCAGAAAGTACTGCTGGCCCGCCACACCTACGGCGTCGGCAAGAACCGCCTGATCGTGCCGGGCGGCTATGTAGAGCCGGGCGAGACGCCACAGCAGGCACTGAAGCGTGAATATATGGAAGAGACCGGTATCGTCGTCGAACCGAAGGAAGTCATCGGCATCCGTTTCAATCAGAAAGACTGGTATGTCGCCTTTTCCGCCGACTATGTATCCGGACACGCCGTCTCCGACCACAACGAGAACAGCGAAGTACTCTGGATCGACATCGACGAAGCCCTGACGCGCGAGGATGTCCCGGATCTGACGAAAAAGCTGATCCAGTGTGCACTGCACAAAGAAAATGGCTTCGTACAGATCCCGTATGAGGGGACGCGGCGGTACGGGGAGTATTCCTTTTATGGGATTTCATCTGAGCACTGAGTGATAGAATTTCTCCCGTCACATAGAAAAATCCGGATAGCAGAGCGTTCCTGCTCTGCATCCGGATTTTTCCTTTCTCATTTTTTATATCATATTTCATCCACGGGCAACGTTCCCAGTCGCACCGCCATCCCGACAGAATCTCCTTTCCAGCCGTTTCACCCGGCCGCGCCGCTCACCACATCCGCCGTATCCACCGGATGCTCTCTCGCCGCTGCGGCATCTGCCTCATACTTCTGCAGATCCTCCTCGTAGCGTGCATATGCCTCATCCGCTCTGTGATTTTCCAGCTTATACTGTTCTGCCAGCCACGCACCGAAATCCGCCGTAAACTTCTCCGCGCCTGCGGTGTTCAGATGCGTCTGATCCCGAAAATCCGTCGCAAAATCGATCAGCTCCGGCTCCTCTTTTTGATAGAACCGAAACGGAATCTCCTGCTCCTTCGCCCAAGTCTCAAGCGCCAGGTTCATGCCCTGCTGGTATACATAGCGATCCTGGTCTATCTCTACCCCATACGGAATCGCCACCAGTACAAACTCTGCGTCATGTTCCTCACAAAGCTCCTTTATTTTTTCCAGATATTCCAGACTCAGCTCCGGCAGCTCGGACGCCTCCGTCGGAAGTCCCGGATCCTCCAGCGGTGCGATTGTATAATCGATCCGCGCGCCTCTCAAATACGGCTTCGTATGGAAATCATAATCTTCCAGCGCATTCCACCGCTCATGATATTTCAAAAACGGCAGATAGTAGGTCAGACGCTCCTTCCAGTCGAGCTCCGGAAGCATCGTATCGACCATCTCCCGCTTGGCCGCTCCATACCGCATCCCATCAAATGCCTGGCGCAGACGTGCCTCTGAATGATACAGCTCCGGGCACCACAGATAATAGCTCTCCAGCACGACCACCTTCGGCTTCTGATATTGAAACGCCTCTTTTAAAAGAAAATAAGACGACGCCACTGTCTGCTCTGCGCTTCCCATATCATAAGCGGCGATCCCGTACTCGCGCCACAGCACATTCGGCTGTATACCATAGTACAGATGGCTGCTCCCGAGAAACAGCACATCCAGCGAATCTTCTTTCACCTCATAAAATGAATGAATCATATCCGATTCTGTGCCGCTCTTCCTGCGCAGCACCTCCGAAATTCTTCCATATAAAAGCAGACCAATCCCGATAAAAAGGACGGCTGCCAAAAGCCATCTGACTGTTTTTTTCATAATGCCCTCCAATCAAAGCGGATATTCGCAATTCGCTTCGCTACTTGCTCATTAACCGAGCAGCTGCTTCGCAGCTTATCAGGAGTGGCCTGATACCACTCCTGATACAAGCAAGTCCTCACAGCGGACTTGCTTGCCTCGGTTAAAACTGGAAATATATGAACTGGCTGGCATCATACCCCGGTCCGTACACACCGAAAATCAGGATGCCGAAAATCGCCGCAAAATAGATAAGCCAGCGGAACCAGATTCCCTGCTTCTCGATCCACTGGATCAGCCGAATCCCTCTGTATTTGCAGATATCCGCAGCAGCCAGGATCGCCAGGCAGACGATCAGCACATCCTTCGTCTGCTCGGTCAGTCCCATGACGGTCAGATTGTCGCCCCACGTGAACCAGTACGTGCCGGAAAGACCAAGGATCCGCTTCAGGATGTCCATTCCCTGCGACACGGAACCGGCCCGGAAAAAGATCCAGCTCACGCAGATCAGGGCAAACGTCAGCAGAATCCGCAGCAGCCGGTGGCTGAACGATGTCTCATCCACGCGGAACCACTGCTTCAGCTTTTTATTGATGGGGCGCATCCATTCGCCGAGCACCTGATAGGCTCCGTTTAACCCGCCCCAGAACACGTAATGCCAGCTCGCCCCGTGCCACAGGCCACTCACCAGAAAAACGACCATCAGATTGAACCATTTCCGCACCTTTCCTTTTCGGTTGCCGCCGAGCGGAATGTACAGATAATCGCGGAACCACGTAGAAAGCGAAATGTGCCATCGTCTCCAGAACTCCGCCACCGACATCGAGAGATACGGCGTATTAAAGTTCTCCATAAGCGTAAATCCCATGGCCTTCGCAGCTCCGATCGCGATATTCGAATAGCTTCCAAAATCACAGTAAATCTGAAAGGCAAACAGAATCGTGGCGATCAACAGCTGAAAACCGGTGCGTTCCGTGCAGGTATTGTATACATTATCCACCGCTATCGCGAGGTATTCCGCCAGCACGACCTTCTGAAAATATCCATACAGCATCAGAAGCAGTCCGTCGCGGACACGTTCAAATTCGAAGCGATGCTTCTCATTGATCTGGATCAGCAGATGTTTCGAGCGCTCGATCGGGCCGGCCACGAGCTGTGGAAAGAACGATACAAACAGCGCATATTTCAGAAAATTCTTCTCCGCGTAAATCTCGCCCCGGTACACATCGACGGTATAGCCAAGTGCCTGGAACGTATAAAAGGAAATACCGACCGGAAGGATGACATCAAAGGCCGGACGATGTACCTCGATCTGCGCCAGCGCGCACAGCCGCACGACCGTATCCGCCGCAAAATCAAAATATTTAAAGAAAAACAGAATCGCGAGATTGCTGACAAACGAGAGAAATACACACCAGTGCATCCTCCGCTTCCGTCTTTTCTCCTCCTCGATCTGCTTCGCCTTCTCCAGCAACAGGCCGGACGCATAGGTGATTGCCGTCGATGTCAGCATCAGCAGGGCATACTGCGGATTCCAGCACATATAAAAGAAATAGCTGCACACCAGCAAAAACAGGTACCGGATGCGATACGGGATCACATAATAGCACAGACATACCGCCGGAAAAAATAAAAGAAATTCCAGTGAATTAAAAAGCATAACTTCTCCTTTGCGTTCTTACTTTCTATCATTCTGTCACGAACCACCCGGTCGGTTCGCTCATAATCGTTCCTATCATAATCGACATGGCGCTGATTTGTCAAACTCAGCAAAATCATTCGCATTTTTTTTCCACACAAGCCAGCGAACCGGAGCTTCTGTCCGTTTTTTCCTTTGTTCAGGAAATTCTCTCCCGCACTCTGACGCAATCATACCATTGCCTGCTCCAGAGCCGTTCCTCCCGTCATCCACCGGACGAAATCCCAGCTTTTGTGCCAGCGCATACCCCGCCACATTTTTCGCATGCACCTGCACCCAGACCGTATCCACGCGCAAATACTCTCTGGCATACTGCAGCGCCATGCGGCACATCTCATTCCCGATGCCGCGGTGCTGGTACGGGCTGCTCAGCATGTACTCCAGTTCCAACTGCAGACCACTGCCATAGCCCGGCTCCGGCACGCCCGAAGCCTCTGCGAACCCACAGCATCCGATCAGCCGCGCCTGCTCGTCCTGCTTCTCCTGGTCCACTTCCTGCGAGCAGACATTTTCCTTTAAAAAAACGCCCCACAGTCCATATCCATACAGCCGGTATTGCTCCTTGCAGTACGCTTTGAGCACCTCCGACGTAAAGCCCGCCTTTTTTCTGGAACCACAAAACGCATATTCCATCCCGTCTTCCTCCCCGATCCGGCAGAGCGTCTTCACATCTTCTTCGGCAAGCTCCCGCAGGATCAGGCGGCTGCTCTCTGCAATCGTCGCCGGAATCCCATGAAAATGGCAGAAGCACTCCCGCAGCATCTGCACATCCACATCCAGCAGATCCGGCAGCACCATCGCAGCGCCGGCAAAATATCCGTCCGACTCTGAGATGCCAATGCAGGCAATCGCTTTTGCCCCAGCCTGCTCTGCCAGCCGGCAGTCATCGGTAATGAGGAGCGTACCATCCTCTGATCTCTTTTTCTCATCAACTACTTCCTGATAAATTCCCTCTGTCTCCAGCTCCGCAAGCAGCTCCGACAGCCCGGCCTGATGGTTTTCTTCCAATTTATAATAAACGTTTTTCAGCATCTTCTCTGCTATCGCAGTCTCCTCCCTTTCCGGCCGGTCATTCCCGGTCGCCAGCTCCTCGCATTTCCTGCTTCCTCTGTACCTGCGCGCTGATCTTATTTCTGCTTACATATGCCGCAGGCTGCACTTTCTCATGCAGACCATTGCTCTTCATTTTATCATACCTTCCATAGAACGCAACCCGTTTTCGCCTTGCATTCCATTCTTTTAGACGTTATAATTTCATTCGTCAAGGCAGATAAAGTCTCCACCCACTGCTTCGTACTTCACGCAATGGAAACAGGGGACCTGCCTGATTCGGTTAAACTTTTATAATCAGAAAGGAAGCAGAAAAATGGCACAGAACCCAATCGTAACAATTACCATGGAAAACGGCGACTGCATCAAGGCAGAGCTCTACCCGGAGGTCGCTCCGAACTCCGTCAACAATTTCATCAGCATCGTAAAGAAGGGCTTCTATGATGGCCTGATCTTCCATCGCGTTATCAACGGCTTTATGATCCAGGGCGGCTGCCCGGACGGCACCGGCATGGGTGGCCCAGGCTACACGATTCCGGGTGAGTTCTCTCAGAACGGCTTCAAAAATGACCTCCGCCACACCGAGGGCGTTCTCTCGATGGCACGTGCGATGCATCCGGATTCCGCAGGCTCTCAGTTCTTCATCATGCACAAAGATGCCCCGCATCTGGATGGCGCTTACGCGGCATTCGGAAAGGTCATTGAGGGTATGGATGTCGTAAACAAGATCGCCGATGTCCCGACCGATTTCCGTGACCGTCCGATGAAAGAGCAGAAAATCAAATCGATGACCGTCGATACTTTTGGTGTCGACTATCCGGAGCCGAAAAAAGCATGAAACTCTTATATGCAGAGGATGAACCCACGATGGCGGAAGCCGTCGTGGACATCCTGACCTATCACAACTATCTCGTCGACGCGGTCGCAGATGGCGAGGACGCACTCTCCTATGCGCTCAGCGAGACGTATGACGGCATCATTCTCGACATCATGATGCCGAAATTAAGCGGCCTTGAGGTGCTGCAGAAGCTTCGCGCGGCAGGCTGCCGGACGCCGATCCTGCTGCTCACTGCCAAGACAGAAGTCGAAGACCGGATCCAGGGACTCGACGCCGGGGCGGATGATTACCTGCCGAAGCCATTTGCGATGGGCGAACTGCTGGCCCGCATCCGCGCAATGCTGCGCCGCCGGGAGGAATTTTCCCCGGATATCCTCCGCTGTGGGGATCTCTCCTTAAATCTGGCCAGCTATGAACTCTCCGGCCCGACCGGAAGCGTCGTACTGCCGCGTCTGGAATACCAGCTGATGGAACTGCTCATGCGTAATCAGGGCATCTACCTCTCCTCCGCCGATCTGCTCGTAAAGGTATGGGGATACGATACCGATGCAGAGCTTGGCGTCGTATGGGTCTACATCTCTTATCTGAGAAAACGGCTCACCGCCGTCGGCTCTTCCTGCGCGATCTGCGCAAAGCGGAACGTCGGCTATACACTGGAGGCAAAGGAATGATCCGTGCACTGCAGAAAAAATTTGTCATTACCTCGATGACCGCCGTCAGCATCCTGCTTCTGGTGCTGCTCGGCGGCATCAATCTCACAAATATGGTCATCTCCGGAAAGGAGACGAACCGCACGCTTGGCTGGATCACCCTGCAGGAACTCGGCGAGTTTCCGGACAATCCGGGAGCCAATGCACATGATCCATTTTCCGGCAAAGAATCGATCGCTCCGGATTCCGTTTCATCAAATAACAAATCTGAAGCAGACGGCTCTCCGTCAGAAAACGAATCCACAGAAAATATTGCTCTGGAAAATGATTCTCAGGCCGATAAGCCTCCGGAACCGCCTTCTTCTCCCTTTGATCCTGGACGCAATGCGGAGGATGCGATTCTCTCCTCCAACTATTTTGTCGTGCGTACAGATCTGTCCGGAGAAGTTCTCTCCACGGATGTCACCCGCGTCTCGACGTTAAGTGAGGAGGATGCCGATGCACTCGCTGCTTCCGTCTGGCAGGCCGCTGAGGCAAATGGCGTGAATGGAAAGTACAAATATTCCGTGCGCGTAGATACGGAAAAGGAAGAGGTCGTGCTCATCTTTCTGGATACCTCGCAGGAGATTTTTTCTTCGTTGCGTGTACTTCTGCTCTCGATCGCGCTCGGCGTGCTCTGCTGGATCCTCATGCTGCTGCTCGTGATCCTGCTCTCGAAGCGCGCTATCCGTCCTTTTGCAGAGAACATGCAAAAGCAGAAGCAGTTCGTCACAAATGCCGGTCATGAGATCAAGACACCACTCGCGATCATCTTGGCAAACACCGACGCGATGGAGCTCTACAACGGCGAAAACAAATGGAGCCGCAACATCCGCGAACAGGTGAACCGCTTAAACGGCCTGATGAAAAACCTGCTCACACTGGCACGCATGGATGAGGCCACTTTGCAGATCACACCGTCGGACTTTTCCTTCAGTGCGCTCGTGCAGGAAAATGCCGATGCCTTTGCTGAGCCGTTCGCACTGCGTCAGATCGCCATGCAGACCGAGATCCAGCCCGACCTCCAGCTGCATGCGGATCAGGGGCATATCACGCAGCTTCTCTCGATCCTTCTGGAAAATGCCTTAAAATATACAAATGATGGCGGTTCCGTAACGATCACACTCAAAAAAGAGAGCCGCGGCACACTGCTGCAGGTCGCCAACACCTGTGACACGCTCCCGGATGTCCCGCCAGCCCGTCTCTTTGACCGTTTCTACCGCGCAGATGCGGCACGCACGCAGAAAAAAGGCGGCTACGGCATCGGCCTTTCGGTCGCACAGTCGATCACGGAGGCGAACCATGGCCAGATCACAGCAGAATATAAAGACGGGAACAAAATCTGTTTTTCCGTCTTCTTCCACACCTGATGGCGGACATTTTTTTTGATACCGAGCCTGTCAAAAAAACCGTCTAAACTGCGCAATCATTTCCCCTGACTTGCAGATATTTTACAGTCAGGTTCACAAAGACTTCACAGAAATCATGCTGTGAGGTCTTTTTTTCTAAGCTAAGTCTAAGGTTGACCTCCTATAATGCAGGTCAAGAAGCAAGGGAACAGAGATTTTACCACATGCCTTTACTTCTATCGAAAGACCAAAAACAAAGTCATCAAATCAAGTCATCCATTGCTAATACTGCTTTGATCTGTGAAAAGCAGGAAGCAGTGAAGGCTTGTATCACAAGGAGGAATTTACCATGAAAAAAAGACAGTTATTCTTATATGCACTTTCCCTTTCCGTTTCTGCAGCAGCTTTCGGCGGCGTCAGCGTATTCGCAGACAGTGACTACAGCAATCAGACGATCACCGCAAAAGTCACCAGCATCGACGGCAGCAGCGTCGATCTGCAGGTCGGCGAGCTGAATCTCCCGGAAATGCCGGAGGGCGGCGAGATGCAGACCCCACCGGACGGCAACGGCCCGAGCAATGATGCTCAGGGTTCCGATGGACAGAGCAGTAATGCTCAGACCCTTCCGGAAAAACCGGACGACAACGGCAACGGTGCTCAGGGTTCCGATGGACAGAGCAATGATGCTCAGACTCCTCCGGAAAAACCAGACGACAACAGCAACGGTGCTCAGGACTCTGATGGACAAAATAGTGATGCTCAGACTCCTCCGGAGATGCCAAATGGCGGCGGGATGAATTTCTTCACGGCAGGTGATGATACTCTGACTCTCGACTTTGCGGATACGGAAATCCTCGTCGAAAACGGAAAGGATACCGAGGAAGGCTCGCTTGATGATATCGCAGCGGACTCCATCCTCTCCATCGAATTTGATGAAAACGGTGATGTCGCTCAGGTGACCGTCCTCTCTACCCAGCCGGATGGCATGGGTGCACCGGATGGAAATGGTGCCCCGAATGAAAACGGTGCACCGGACGGAAATGGAGCTCCTGGCGGAAACGGTGCACCGGGCGGATTCGGTGGATCCGGTGAAGTGACACAGGGCGATGCAGCGACGACCATCAGCGAGGACTCCAGCGTCTCGGATGAGACTTATACTTCTACCGGAGATGATGAAAACGCGCTGCGCGTCGATGGCGCGACCGTCACGTTAGATGGCATTACCGTCGACAAATCCTCCGGCTCCAGCTCCAATACCGAGGATGGTGATTTCTACGGCATGAACGCCGCGCTGCTCGCAACGGATGGCGCAAATGTCACGATCACCGGTGCGACTGTCACCTCTTCCGCCCAGAACGGCAACGGTGTGTTCAGCTACGGAGAAGGTACGACCGTCACGATCTCAGACTCGACCATCACGACGACTGCCGACAATTCCGGCGGCATCCAGACGACCGGCGGCGCGACCACAAACGCTTCCAACCTGACCGTCGACACCTCCGGAAACTCTGCCGCTGCCATCCGTTCTGACCGGGGCGGCGGTACGGTAAATGTGACCGGCGGTACCTATACCTCAAACGGCTACAATTCTCCGGCTGTCTATTCTACCGCAGCGATTTCCGTTTCGGACGCCACGCTGACCGCAAATAATTCAGAAGCACTTGTCATCGAAGGGCAGAATTCCATCACACTTGACAACTGCGACGTATCCGGAAACATGAGTGATACCGAGGGAACCAGCTCCGATGAAAACGTACACAATGTCATGATCTACCAGTCCATGTCCGGTGACGCAGAGGTCGGCACCTCCTCCTTCACGATGAATGGTGGAACTCTCACCTCGAACAACGGCGACATGTTCTATGTGACCAATACACACTGCACGATCGATCTTACCGGCGTGACCCTGACCAACAACGATGCCAATGCCTATCTTCTGAACGTCACCGGCAACAGTGCGAGCCACGGCTGGGGCAATGCCGGAAGCAACGGCGCTCAGGTCGAATTTACCGCAAACGACCAGACCCTTGAGGGCGATATCATCGTGGACAGCATCTCCACGCTCGATCTCACCCTCTCCGGCAGCAGCTTCACCGGTACCATCAACATCGTCGACAACGCTGACGGAGGAACCACAGTCGATGACAATGCCGTCGTCACTGTAGATGAGGGCAGCACCTGGACACTGACCGGCGACTGCACACTCACCTTCCTGACCAACAACGGAACGATCGATTTTAATGGATATACGATCACGCTGGCAGATGGCACCGTGCTGAGCGAGTAAGTTTCATTTCATAAACTCTTTCCGAGACTCCGGCACCGTCCAAAATGGGTACATGAAATCACCCTTTTGGCAGTGCCGGAGTCTTTTTGTTGTGTTGAAAAAAATAAACGCCTGTGATAAGATAGCACGCGGAGTTGTTCTTTTTATCTACTTATTATATGATTACCGAACCACTTTTTCTAAATGGCAGACGACTATGGCCTGCCTTACCCGTGTCGCTCATTATGATATTTTCATCTGGATATTTATCTGACTGCCCGGTTCGATTGGCGCAGCGAATGACCTAATTCCGTTAAAGTATCATATCACAGAGCAATTCGTTAAAAAAGGAGATCTCTCATGTCAGATATACAGATCGAAATCACCCCGCAGGAGCTGAAAACACTCCCGCAGGATTCTTATCAGCTCATCGACACCCGTGACGATGCGAGCATTGCCTACGGAATGGCAAACGGTGCCATCCACATTCCACAGGAGGAAGTCGTAGCACGGCTCACTTCTGAACCGGAGCTGCTCAAAGGACGCACGGCAGTGCTCTACTGCGCGCGTGGTATTTTAAGCGTGGATCTCGCTGCCGAACTGAACGAGCGCGGCATTCCATCCCGCAGCCTCACCGGCGGATACAACGGCTGGCTGCTCGCTCATTTAGCAGGCGACACACCGGATGAGAGCGAAGCCGAAAAAGAAGAAGCCCGGCTTGCCCGCCAGAAACGCATCGAAGACAGCATCCGGCGCAAATTCCACGTGCCGCTCTTCTCCCGCTTTGCAAAGGCAGTCCGCGACTATGAGCTGATTCAGGAAAATGACAAGATCGCAGTCTGTATCTCCGGCGGCAAGGACTCCATGCTCATGGCCAAGCTGTTTCAGGAGCTGAAGCGCCACAATAAATTCCCGTTCGAGGTCGTGTACCTCGTCATGGATCCGGGCTATAACGAGTCCAACCGGAAGATCATCGAGGAAAACGCCCGCATGCTCGGCATCCCGGCCACCATTTTCGAGACACAGATCTTCGATGCGGTCTACAACGTCGACAAATCCCCGTGCTATCTCTGCGCCCGCATGCGCCGCGGCTATCTCTACCGCAAGGCAATGGATCTTGGCTGCAATAAGATCGCCCTCGGCCACCACTACGACGACGTGATCGAGACCAACCTCATGGGCATGCTCTATGGCGCACAGATCCAGACAATGATGCCAAAGCTGCACAGCATTCATTTTGACGGGATGGAAGTCATCCGCCCGATGTACCTCATCCGGGAAGCCGACATCATCCACTGGCGCGACTACAACGATCTGCACTTCATCCAGTGCGCCTGCCGCTTCACGGATACATGCACGACCTGCCGTCCGGACGGCACGAGCGTCTCCAAACGCATGGAAGTCAAAAAAATGATCGCTGAGATGAAAAAAACGAACCCCTACGTGGAGGGCAACATTTTCCGCAGCATGGAAAACGTAAATCTCGACACCGTGATCGGCTATAAGCAGCATGGCGTGCGGCATTCCTTTTTGGAGGGATATGATTCGGCTACACCGATCTCGGACTAAGTTCCCGCGCAGAATTCTGTAACTTTCAGTTGAATATTTCCACCAGATCACGTAGAATAACTTCTGTATGATCTGCACAGACTAAAGCAGAGCGTTTGCTCTGCTTTTCTTACATAGAGCGGATATTCGCACTTTATTTTACTATTTATCCATGGCTGAATACATTTTTGTAATTCGGTTACTTTTGATAAAGAAAGGATCTTTCCATGAACATTTTTGATATTCTTGGGCCGGTCATGGTCGGCCCGTCCAGTTCCCATACGGCAGGTGCCGTCCGGATCGGTCTGATCGCAAGACGGCTGCTCGGCGGGCAGCCAGCCACCGCCAAGATCACACTCTCCGGCTCCTTTGCCGCTACCGGCACCGGTCATGGTACCGACCGGGCACTCGTCGCCGGACTGCTCGGCATGAAGCCGGATGACATCCGCATCCCGGACAGCTTCGCACTCGCCGAAGCACAGGGGCTCGCATTTACCTTTGACAAGACCGAATTAAAAGAAGCGCATCCGAATACCGCTATCCTGCAGCTGGCTACGGAGAGTGGACGTGAACTGGAAGTCCAGGCGTCCTCCCTCGGCGGAGGCCGCATCATGGTCAACAAGCTCGATGGCATCAATGTAAATTTCAACGGCGACTCTCCGACTCTGATCGTCCACAACCTGGATCAGCCGGGCCACGTCGCAGAGGTGACTTCCATGCTCTCGCACAAATCGGTAAACATCGCCACGATGCAGCTCTACCGCAATCACCGTGGCGGCTATGCCGTGATGGTCATCGAGACCGATCAGGACATTCCGGCGGAGGCACTCCGGTGGCTCTCGCGTCTGGAAGGTGTCATCAAAGTCACATATTTAAATACAGAGCAATGAACCCAACTATCTACAGCGAGATAATTAAAGCGAACATTTGAGACCCGGTCAGCAGAACTACAAAGAATTGCTGCAGAATTGGCATGTCCTCCCCGCAGTAAAAAATCTACTGAGAGGAACCGCAGGGATAACACAGCTTACTTAGCAAATAAATGGGATACTATACAGAAAGAGAGGCCAGATTTATGGCATTTGAAGCATTATCGCAGATCCTTGCGATCTGTCAGAAAGAATCCATCGACTTCGCGGAGGCGGTGCTCCGGGAAGATATGAAAGACCGGCTCGTCGACCGCGAGGCATCGATCCGCCAGATGACCGCCATGTGGGAAAGCATGTGCGAGGCCAGTGATTCCTACGACGCATCCCGCAAGTCCAACAGCGGACTGGTCGGCGGTGCAGGTGGCGTCATGGCTAACTATGTCGCCAAGGGTGATACCCTGTGCGGAGACGCAATGGGACGTGTCATCGCGCAGGCGCTCCAGATGGGCGAATCCAACGCCTGCATGAAGCGGATCGTCGCCGCTCCGACCGCCGGAGCCTGCGGCGTCCTCCCGGCCGTGCTCATTCCGCTCTTCCGTGAAGATCCGAATACGATCCGCGCACTCTTCGTCGCTGCCGGAATCGGTCAGGTCATCGCCACCCGCGCCAGCATCGCCGGAGCCTCCGGTGGCTGTCAGGCAGAGATCGGCTCCGCCTCCGCGATGGCGGCAGGCGCACTCGTCTACCTGCGCGGCGGCAGCTGCGAACAGATCCTCGCCGCCGTCGCCATGAGCCTGAAAAATCTGCTCGGCCTCGTCTGCGATCCGGTCTCCGGTCTCGTCGAAGTACCGTGTGTGAAGCGCAACGTCATCGGCGCCGTGAACGCGATGTCCGCTGCTGACATGGCGCTCGCCGGAATCCAGAGTATGATCCCGGCCGACCAGGTCATCGACGCCATGAAAGAAGTCGGCGACCTCATGGACGTCTCCCTCCGAGAGACCGGCCGCGGCGGCCTCGCCGCCACCAGACGCGGCGTCGAGATCCGTGAACGGCTGCAAGGAGAAGCAGCGGAGTAAATAAAAGCGCAGATCATGAGGCTTTGTCCCCATAATCTGCGCACTTATTTTATAATTTAAAATTTGAGCCAATGCAATACATCAATTCAATTGAATATCCTTGGCATAGGAATATGAAATTATTTCACCCGGTTTTGTAACGTTATAGCCTTTTTCTTTGTGAGAATAACGAGAGATATCAATAGAACCAAAATCTTTGAATTTCACATATATTCTCTCCAGGACTTCCAGCTCCTCTGCCGATAAAATATTCTCTGGAATCTCGCATTCGGGGATCACCTGATGCTTCTCGTATCCATTTTCATAAGCAACTTCAATATGCGCTACATGGTCTGAATACATCCTTCCCAAAAGCATATCAAAATTTTCTGGAACTGGCCCATACGGAAAATGTACATATCTTAATCCAGAAATAGAAACCCCATTTTCTTTATAAAAAATCATGTCCGAATAGTTTAATAATTTCATAAGCTTGGTCTTTAGCAACTCTGAACTTTTATGCGCAAAAAATAAAACCATGGCACATAATTTCTCATAGTCAAAACTTTTAAATCCATTTTCTTCACAGGGATTTTTCGAAAAAAACATTTCAAAAAATCTTCGTCCTTCGCGATACTCAGTATCCTGTTCTAGCTTTTCAACGGTATCTAATAATCTGGCCTTTTGCCTTTCATCAAGCGTAATTTCATTCTCCGTCAGATAAGTTCTCATATTCTCAGGATTCCGCAAAAACAATAAAAGGCTATTATGGGCTTTGTCCTGAATAGAGCCATTTTCATATCTGTAAATCGTTTTATCTCCCCAGTTCAGCAACTTGGCAAAACTTCTTTGGCTTAATCCATATTGTTCACGAATTTTTTTGATATCTTCTGGAAGCAGGAGCTTATGCCTCCTGCGATACTCATTATATGCATTTACTAATGTCGCATTATCTAATTCTTCACAGAAAAATTCCTCTCCACAATCTGCACAAACAAGAACCTGAGCATTTACCTCTATCGGCTCACCGCAAACATCATAACATTCTCGCTTAGTAATTATTTTCGTTTCAACTTCTCTTCCACATTCTTCGCAATATTTTCTCAATGCTGCCACCTCCTATAGCCTAAGCAAAATCATCTTCATGAAAGCCAAGACATTTAAGGATATCTTCTCCATTCTCCTGCGTGATTTTAATTTTTACATAAAATTGCTTTCCATCAATCTGCTTCTTAAATTCCCAGATGGCACCAGGTCTGTCAGGATCCAAATCCTGCTTCGGTCCCTTATAGTAATCGCCAGCAACAAGGTCAAGAAGCTCTGCCTTTGCATCAGCGATTGTCAGCCCATGTCGTGCAAGGGCCTGCATATTCTTTCTTCTTGGGACAAAATCATATTTCCCTGCTGATAATAGCCGTTTTGCCCTTTCCAAGAACAAAACTATATCGGATGTATTCGCCTGATTAACCACTCAGTCACCTCCGTGTGCTGTACTATATATATTATAACAATAATCTATATTATGTCAAGCATATTGCGGTCATATAACCGCATTTCTATCTGCTATTCGTAATCCGCTTTGCTACTTGCTTGATTCGGTTGAAATAAAAAGCGCAGATCGTGAGGTTCTATCCCCATAATCTGCGCACTTATTTTTCTCTCACAGTAGCCTACCACGTCTTTATAATACTCAGAATCTCCTCCTCATAATCGCCGCCATAGTCCTTCATCCTGCCCACGTTTTCCACGTTGCTCTCCGCGCCGTAGCCATCTTCCTGAAACTCCCACACATGATAGATCAGTCCACGGTGCTCAAAATCAAGGCTGCCGCAATCATTTTCCTCCGTGTATTCCTGCTTCCAGCCCTTTTCTTTAATATAATTCTGAAGTTTCTCAAGTCGCATATTTTTTGTTACCTTTCATAATGAGTCTGCACGCTCTACCTCTGATTCATCAAGACATTCCGAAACATCTGTATTTCCACCTTCTATGATAGACTCTGCCATATCAGGGATCGACATCAGATACAACGTTTCTTTGATCGTTTTCCAGTCCTCTTTTTTCAGACAAAGCTGCATTCATAACTCCATTCTTTATATGTTAAAGCAGATGTTTACCGCTTCTGCCGCAGCACCACCAGTCCATACGGCTCGAGCTCCTGCTTCGGGTCGCCGAATACCGTCTCGGTCTCGCCTTCTGGAAGCGGCAGCGCCACACGTTCGGTGCCGAAGTTCTGGTAAATGTAGTAGCACACGTTCTCTTTTTCACGCGTCGTCACTTCGAGTCCCTCCGGGATCTCGCCCGGTACAGCGCCGTGGATCTCCTCATGCTCCAGCAGCTTCGCGATAAAGTCCTCCTGAAACTCTGCTTCCGCATCTGCCGCCACATACCACGCGCTGCCCTTTCCATAGCGGTTCACCGTCAGCGCCGGGTAGCCCTGGTAAAAATCACTGCCGTAGGTCATGAGCGCCTGCGCGCCGTCCAGCTTGACCAGATCGCAGAGATACTTACAGGTATACTCCCGGAACAGCCCCAGCTCATTGCCGTCCACCGGCATGAACTGATTCTCCTCCCAGTCGAACAGCCCGTCGATCTCCGTGCTGCGCAGTCCGAGCACATCCATGAGTCCATACGGCGTCCCGCCCAGATAGCAACGATCCGTGTCATCCACGATGCCGCTCCAGTACGTCGTGATCAGTACACCGCCCTGCTCCACAAAGGCACGCACCTTCTCTGCGAATCCCTGCTTGAACATATACGTCATCGGCAGCACGAGCACCTGATAGCCGGTCAGCGCACCGTCCATATCGATCAGATCGACATTCATGCCCTGCTTGCGGAACGCCCGGTAATACTTCAACAGCATCTCCTGATGATGTAGTCCGTCATTGCGCGGCCCCTTGCTGTCCTCCATCGCCCAGCGGTTGTCCCAGTCATAGATCATCGCCACCTGGCTCTTCACCTCACTGCCAGCCAGCTCCGAGATCGCCTTTAATGTCTCACCGACCCGGCATACCTCGCGGAACACCCGCGTATCATTTCCGCCATAATGGTCGATCACCGCCCCGTGAAATTTCTCCGAAGCGCCCTGGCTCTGGCGGATCTGGAAATACAGTGCGCCCTCGCCGCCGTGCGCGATCGCCTGCATCGACTGGGCAAAGAGCACGCCCGGCTTCTTCAGCTTGCTGACGCCCTGCCAGTTCGTCGCGGACGGACAGGATTCCATCTGGAAAAATGGCTTACGCTTCAGAGAACGCATCAGATCGTGGCACATTCCATTGTCATACGCCGTCTCGATCATCGCCTTTTTGCCCCAGTACGGATACGTATCCCACGTCACGATATCCAGCTCTTTCGCGATCTTGAAATAATCCAGCGGATCATAGTAGTACATCAGATTCGCCGTCACCGGACGGGTGCTTCCACCTGCGCGCACCGCCTGCACCTCATGACGGATAAAATCCGCCGTCTGATGTGTCACGAACCGCTTCCAGTCCAGACTCAGCGCATGCAATTCCATCTCGCCGCGCGGCGACGGACTCTCGATCTGGTCAAAGCTCTGATACGTATGGCTCCAGAACGTCGTCGACCAGCATTTGTTCAGCTGCTCGATCGTCCCATATCGCTCCTTCAGCCACTCCTGAAACGCCTTCTGGCACAGCGGACAATGGCACTCGCCGCCATACTCATTCGAAACATGCCATAAGATCACGCCCGGATGATTGCCCAGCCGCTCCGAGAGCTTCTGATTGATCAGCGCCACCTTCTCCCGGTAGATCGGAGACGTGTAGCAGTGATTGTGCCGCCCGCCAAACAGATTCCGGTGGCGGGATTCATCGACCCGCAGCACCTCCGGATACTTGTCCGCCAGCCATTTCGGGCGCGCGCCGGACGGTGTCGCCAGAATCGTGGAAATCCCGTGCTCATAGAGGTTCTGAATGATATTTTCCAGCCACTCAAAGTGGAATACCCCTTCCTCCGGCTCTAGCGTCGACCAGGAAAAAATACCGAGGCTGACCGCATTGCAGCCCGCCTCCACGAGCATCTTCACATCCTGCTCCAGAATATCCGGCCGATCCAGCCACTGCTCCGGATTGTAATCGCCGCCATGCAGCAGCTTTGTCGTCGTAAAATCCATGTGTTTATCCCCCTGCATTTATATTTTTCGCAGATCATTCTCTTCTTTAATCAGCTGCTCGATCTTCTCATTCGCATCCTCATACGAGAGAAACTGAATCCCGTGAATCCCGACTGAGCATGCTCCCTCCGCGTTGACCTTCAGGTCATCCACAAAAATGCACTCCTCCGCCTTCAGCTGATACTTCTCCAGCAGACACCGATAGATCTCCGGATCCGGCTTGAGCAGCTTCACATAGCCGGACACGACCCGTCCATCCGTATACTTCAAGAACTCAAAGCCCGCCTTGTGCGCCTCAAAATAGCTCACCGGATAATTCGAGAGAATATACACCCCATATCCCCGGTCATGGAACTGCTTCAACCACTGCGCAGAGTAGGCAAAAGGTATCGTCAGATACGGCTTTCCCTCCTCGATAAACCGATCATAATCCGCCCGCATCTCCTCCGGGATATTCGCGCGCATCGCTGCGATGACTTCCTCCTCCGGGATCGCTCCCCGGTCCATCTCATGCCAGAGCGGACTCGCGATCGACTCCCGCAGGATCACCTTCGCCCGTTCCTCCGAGACCCCCAGATCCTTCAGCACCCCCGCCGGCCGGAAATCCACCAGTACCCCGCCAATATCAAAAATCAGATTTTTAATCATACTGTCTCCTTTGTGCTCCGGCCTGCCAGAGCATTGATCTTGCTGTATCTACGAAACTCTCTTTACTATAGCATGCTTTACCCGCCTCGGCAATCGTGGTTTAAAAATATATTGTTGATTCCATTTCCTTCTTCTTCATGCTATACTAATTATGTTGTCCAACCGATACCCGACAACGGGAGGAGGTGAAGTCTACATGGAAATCATCATTTCTTTTCTTATCTCCTGCTCGGCTGGTGTAGCCTGCCACTACATCATCAAATGGTTAGACGGAGATAAGTAGGGCAACACTAACCTGGTGGTTGCTTGTCCGCCATAATAAAACAAGAAGAAGCCCCCAGTATTCGCGGTACTGAGGGCTTCACTCTTTTCGTCCACATGGACTCATCATTTCTTTTGCCTATCGGCATTATAGCATATGCAAACCATTAAATCAATATAACAACTTAAACAAAAATTTAGACGCACTTCATTACGACTATGCAGGTGATTGCAAATTTATGTTCAAAGATGTAGACTCAATATTAAATGAATTTCTAATCACACAAAAGCAATAAATAAAGCAAAAGAACGATTAAAAAAAATGGAAACAACGAAATAGTGTTTTAAAAAATCAGCTCCGTGCCACGCACAGAGCTGATTTTTATCTCCTATTTATTTCGTTTCCGTCTCCCCAGAAGCACTCCTCCGACGATCACAACTGCCGCCACCGCAAGAAGCACTACATACCGCATGATCGATTTCCTTTATGGGGCAGCCCCATAAATTTAATCTTTTATCTTTTCTTCTTGATAACCGTTTTTTTATAAATACCGCTCTTTTTAATGAGCTTAGCGTATTTAGAATAGTATTTCGCTTGAACATAAATAGTCATCTTCTGCTTTGAGTAAAAAGCCCCGCCTTTTATAGAAGTTAACTTACGCGATTTAATTGTAATAGTTTTTAACTTTCTGCAATTGTAGAATGCTTTATCGCCAATGGTGGTTACATTTTTTCCGATAGTAAGATCAGTAAGACGCTTGTTATTAAGAAATATATTTGGCGCAATGGCTGTAACCTTATAAGTTTTTTTCTTGTAAGTTACAGAATCTGGAATCACAATCTTCTTACTGGAATAAGATTTCGGTTTCACATAAGAAACAGTATTTTTCCCTGTTACTTCATAGGTATTCCCAGAAACTTTAATTAAGCTGCCTGTTGAGACAGTCTTCTTTTTACTACTACCAGTAGAGTCGCCTCCTTGCTTTATTACCTTCACAGAATAGACAAGTTCGTGCCCATCATATTTAATCGTGATTTTCCCGGTTCCGGTAGATAATGCGGTAATTGATGTGTTGCTCTGCCTGAGGATATTTCCTGGCGTACAGCTTATTACTGCACGATTGCTACCAACAGAAGTTTTAAGCTGTTTGTTCGTATTATAGCAGACAGTAAATGGGATGTTATTTAGCGTGTCTCCCACTTTCATGGTAATTGTTCCTGATGGATACGAGCCTGACGCTTTTAGTCCCGTTACGTATTTGAGGTCAAATATATAGTCCCACCAGTTTTGTAAATATCCATCTTCATCATGCCCGGTAAAATGTGGAAAATGTTTCATCCACCATACATGGTGAGATTCAGCTGCTGAACCATACGAATTCAGATATTCCGACGCAGAAAACGTTTCTCCGTTAGCCTGAACGTTTGGATATTTGGTTAAAAATTCACGATGATAGCTTTGAACAGGGGTCATATTTGACCAATCATAGTCGGCAGTAGAATTTGGTGAAAAATGCACCTGTCCTACACCATATATGTGATTGTTCTGCGGAGACCGTTGTTTGCATAGAAAAAATTTCTCCCATGAATTTAATTCAGATATATCATGAAACTGTAATGTGGAATTATACTGCGTAGCACTGACACCATAAGTATAATTCATCATAGACTCAAAAAAATGACATATTGACTCAATAGCACCATCCACCCTTGAGAAAGTAAGACCAGCTATCACAAAATTCTCACAATCAGCAGTTATCGGAGTCCCATTTATCCAAAATGAATGATTCCCTACCATTGCGGTCTCATGCATGCTCAATGGGTCAATGCCAAATACCCATACCATATCAAATTTTCCCTGATTTTTCATCTGAACAAGATTGCACTTGGAAATCAAATAATTATAGTCAAAATAGAATCCTGAATTCAATGCCGTAGGTATGATTCCCTGGCTGGCATTTCGGTTCCACCAACCATACCACTCTCCATGTCCACGACTATCTGCCGGAAATAATTTTAAAAATTGAGCTTCTGTCATAGAGCTATATTTATTATATGTTGGAAACTCATTCAAATTAATGATATCAACAATGTTTACATTTATATATCCATTGGTTCCATCTTGTATCTCTTTTTTTAATGTATTGACTGAGGTTGCCAAAGAATATCCCAGATACTCTGAGGTCTTCTGCCTTCTATTTTGAACTGGGTTTGTGACAACAGGGTCAATTGATATCACTAATACATTGAGATTTTTGCTAGGCGAATCTTCCAAGGCATAAGCGTGGATAACATGGCTTGAACCACATACAATGCCAAGAATCGTAATAAAATTAATAATGATTACATTCAGCCTTTTTAAAATATTTTCCATAACTGCTCCTTATTCAACTCCAAAACACTCTAATATGTTTCCAAAAGCGTCAATACACAAAACAAACTTGCAACGGTACTCACCTCCATCCTCATCTATTGCCTTTACGCTTAAATTCATTATATATTGGATGAATTGATAAAACAACTTTGATTTTTGCAAAAAATCCTCTACTGTTTTTGTACATTTTGCTGTTTTATGCTATTCTCTCTCGCACCTGAAATTTTTCAGAAATGCAGCCAGCCCTCTGTTGCATATCGGCTGCACAGGGTAGCTGAGTATACCGGTTCAGATGTCAGAATTACATTTTTTCAATCAAAGAAAACAAGCAAAACCGTTGACAAAATCCATGGCGCATCATACAATACACGAGCAGGTAGAGTTACGCTGTACACCCATGTGATCGAATTAATGTTTTAGTGTTATACAGGAGCATCGGTCGTGGGAAGCCGCCGAGAGGCGGATTTTTTTATATCATATTGTGCGTAATAAAGGGGGTGCAGCCATGGAGAGAATTATAGATGTTGCTCAGTATATATATGATGAATACAAGCGGCAGTCCGGAGAAGTAATTAACGAGATGAAACTGCACAAGCTGCTCTATCTTTCACAGCGAGAGAGTCTTGCAATTACCAATGAACCGATGTTTCCTGAATCGTTTGAGGGCTGGAAATATGGTCCCGTATCAAAAGAGGTGCGTGCGCTGTACATGAAATCGGAAAGGCTGATGAAGGTGATTAAATCCCGGAAGTATGGTATACTTCCGGGGTTTTCTTTGTGTGTACAAAACCAGAAGACATCTGGCAATTCTTCACAAAAACAGATATGGTCCTTTATGGGGTCAGACCCATAAATCCTTTGCAAAACATTAACACAATATAACAAATCCAAATAAAATCTTATTCCATATGAAACATTTATATTTATTTATGTTGATTTTATATACTTCTTATGTTATCATAAATTCGTAATAAAAAGTATTTCTGCAAGCATAGTTCACCTTGCATTCACATGTTTTTCTGCTACACTAAAAAGACCAGGAGGGATGTATATGGCACCTACAGCAATGACAGTAAATGAATTATTAAACACACTGGACGAGGAAGATTATAGTGCGGCCATTCGCTATATTCAGTTCCTCTCTGTGACAAGAAAACCGGCAAAGGCAGAACAAAGCAAATTTTTTCTCTAAATAATGTTTTAAAATTTTACGCACATGAGGAAGTTATGAATATTGCTACCCGACGAAATACTATTAAATGTTTATTTATTGATTCATTTTTCGATAATATCGGTAAAAATACCGGTTATGATATGATGAACAGTTTCAAATGTGAAAGAGTTACCGCGTTAGAAAACTTCATTGTAAAAGATTACAATGGGAGAATTAAACCATATATCGTATGGGATACCAGCAATCAGATCATTATTGGTTATTTTACATTAATTACAACTTGTCTAATTATCAAACCATATGAAAAAACAGATCCAGAACACACGCAGGAAAAAGACGTTGAAAAAATCATTCCCTGTGTGGAATTAGAGCACTTTGCACTAAATGATGTTTATTTAGAATGGCTTGAAAATAATAAGCATAGTAACAAAGGAGTAGGTAATTATATATTTAATGAATATATCAATGATATCATTGGATTGCTCTCATCACAAGTCAATTTTACATTTTTAATCTTGCATGCATATAACAATTCCAAAGTAATAAAAGCTTACAGGCAAATGGGCTTTGAGACCATAGAGGATGACGCAGAAGAATTGGTTCCAGTAATGTCAGATGTAAAAGCACTTCATTACGACTATGCAGGTGATTGCAAATTTATGTTCAGAGATGTAGAATCAATATTAAATGAGTTAGATAGGAGGGAAGATTATGTATAATAATTTACAGAGCCCAATTATGGTCGTATCCGGAAAAAAAGCAAAGGAACTGCTTAAAAAGTCACAGACTCCCATTTCTAATCACACAAAAGCAATAAATAAAGCAAAAGAACGATTAAAAAAAATGGAAACAACGAAATAGTGTTTTAAAAAATCAGCTCCGTGCACCCACACACAGAGCTGATTTTTATCTCCTATTTATTTCGTTTCCGTCTCCCCAGAAGCACTCCTCCGACGATCACGACTACCGCCACCGCAAGAAGCACCACATACCGCATGATCGGTGTCTCATCACCGGTGCGGACATTGGAGCCGCCACCACTGTGTCCCGGTGTCGTCGGCGTATCCGGAGTCTCCGGCGGATACGTATTCGTGATCACGACGGTATTCTCCATCTGAGATCCATTGAACTTCACCGTCGCCTTGTCGATCGATACCTCAAAGGCCAGACCGCTGTCATTCGAAAGCGGGTTGCCATCTTTGTCCGTCTCGGCTACGTAATAGGTCATCGTCGCCTCCGGCGTCGTGCCGATGTAGACCGGAATCGTCTGGCTCACTTCACTCTCGCCGTTCATCTCCAGGGCGATCACATCGCCATACCGCTCCGTATGCGCCGCATCCGTAAATACCGCCGCATAGAACGTCTCATTCGTCTTGTACGCGCTGGTACCGCGAAGCACCTTCTTCGTCACGGTCAGCTGGCCCTCATAGTAGAATCCATGCGGAAGCTCCGTATAGACATTCCGGAATGCCACCGTGCCATCCGGCGCTCTTCTCGTCGGCTGGATTGAATAGCCACCCGGATACTCCGCCGTATACACACCGTCTCCGGCTACCTGCCCGGTCTGCAGGATTCCGTCGGCATCCGTCTCTCCGACATAGTAGGTCGTGCCGAGCTTCAGATTTTCAAACGTCACCGAAGAGGTCGATACACTCGTGAACCGGATCGGCTTCACATCCGAGATCCGCTCCGTCCGCGCCTCGTCGGAAAAGAGCGCTACATAGAACGTCAGATCCGGCACCGCGATATACCTTCCGTCCGAATCGGTCAGCGTCTTTCGCACCGTGATGCTGCCCGTCTGCTCTTTGCGGTTTACGACTGATACGACCGGCACAGCCTCGCTGCCCGCCTGATATCTTCCATTTGCCTGTACCAGCGTCCCCGCCGACTTGATCTCAAAGAAATGCGGCGCCGGGTCGAGCACATAGCCCGCCGGGGTCTGGATCTCCACGAACTGATACATGCCAAACGACAGCCCGTCCAGTGCAATCTGTCCATTTGCATCCGTCGTCAGCTTCTGTTGCACCGTCTCCCAGTAAAAACGTCCGCCGACATCCGTGCCGGACACCACATTCTCCGGAAGCGAACCGCCCTCGCCGACATACGTCTTCTTCTGCAGCATAAACGTAACATCTGCGATCACATTGCTGTTCTCATCGGTCTTATTCAGAATGACCGCCCCGTCCGGGACCTCATACTTCGGTTCGAGCACCGCGTCATAGGACACATTGCCATTGGCATCCGCCAGATACGGGATCGGCACGAGCAACCGCTGTACTTCGAGCACATCCCTGCCCGCGGTCTGCAGCACCAGATACAGTGCCGGCTCCAGTCCGGTAAAACGGCAGATGCCAGATGCATCCGGCGTCGCGCTGACGCCCGTGACCTGCGAATTCTCCGCGTAGGCCGCGAACTGCTCCGCCGCATTTTTTGCATTCTCCGCGTTATTCAGATCCGGAATCGTGATGCCCGAACTGGCAAACGCTCCGGTACACACATAATTTCCCGTCTCATTGCTCGCCACCGGATAGACCGTCACCTGCACCGACGACGCATTTTCCGGAAGCTTCAGCGTGATCGATCCCGTCCCGGCTGCCCGCACCCGCGCAGGATACAGCATCAGCAGCAACGCCAGCAACAGCCATGCACCGATCCAGCTGCCCGTCCTCTTTCTACTCTCTTCGTTCACAGTCACTCAACCCTTTCTCTTCTATCGTATCTGTCCATTTACCACTTGCACATCTATCGCATCTCATCCCCGACTGCCGGATCATCTGCGGCGGCGTCTGCCTCCGATCCAGGCACCGATACCAAGCAACAGCACCAGCGGAACCGCGACTGCCGGAGCCACCATCACCGGATCGATCTGCTGCGCATCCGCCGTGACACGGATCGTGTCCTCCTTCAGATTCTCCACCCGATGTCCCCGCACCAGAAGCCGGTGCGAATTGATGCCATACGGCGTACAGGTGACGAGCGTACACAGATCCTTGTCCTCATCGATCTCCAGATCCGAGAGATCCTCCGGCTGCACGATGCGGATCTGATCCACCTCATACGTCAGCGTCTCATCCAGCACCCGCATCATGAAGAGGTCGCCCTCCTCCATCTGATCCAGATCCGTAAAGAGCTTCGCCGACGGCAATCCCCGGTGACCGGAAATGACACAGTGCGTCCCCTTTCCACCGACCGGTAGCGAAGACCCCGGAATGTGTCCGATCGCGATCTGCAGGATCGCCTCGTCCGTCCCGTGATAAATCGGGAGCGACACATTGATCTTCGGAATCTCGACATAGCCCATGATCCCGGTGTCGCTGATGTTCAGGATCTGATCGTACTCCTCCAGCTCCTCATCCGTCGGCGTCCAGCGCCCACTGTTGTCCTTCAGCTTCTCATTATATGCTACTGCCTCCTGCCACATTTTCTCATAATCCGTATTGTCGATCTCAGCCACCGCCTCCACATAGGACGCGATCGCCCGCGACTGATGAAACGAATTCCAGTAATCACTGACTGTGGGATACAGCAGTAAGGACACGCCTGTGAGCAAAATCAGCACTAACAAAATGGTCGTAAAATGTTTCTTTATCAGTCTCATAAGCTCTCCTTGCTGTTGTATGGCAAATCCATATTTATTTGGCACGATCCGCCCCCACCTTTTCTGTATCCTGCTGTCGTGCCTTCACAGGATACGGGGGATGCCGAAGCATCCCGCCATATCTTTATTTCTTATGCTGCCTGTCTTATTTTTAGAACTTTAAATGATAATTACTTGTCCGCATGCATGCGCTTCTTCGTAATCAGCAGAACCGCTGCCGCCAGAACAAGGATCGTACCAACTACGTAGAAGATCGTGGTACCCATGCCACCGGTGGACGGAAGGGTGGAACCCTGATTATTTTCAACTGTTACCTTAACTACTCCACGATTCTCATCACTACCTGTTGTCGTTGTCTTATTATTAACCTTAACGTCGACCTCTAACTTAGTTAATGCATTTTTCGGATCACCATCCCATGACTGATTATTAACTGTCGTAGCTTTAACTTTAATTTCAATATCTTCTTTCAGAAGATTATAGCCACTCGGAGCTAATGTCTCTCTCAAATAGTAAGTTCCATCATCCAAACCAATTGCCCCAAACTTACCATTCTCATCTGATACTAATTCCGTTGCTTCTTCCTCAACTCCCCAACCAATCACTTTGTTAGCAGTATCAAACTTGGCGTACTGTTCAGAACCATCGCTATTTTTTCTAAGTAATTTAAATTTTGCACCTGCAAGTGTTTTTGTTTCGTCTGCTCCTCCATCAACCTTAGTTGCATCCAATTCATACGTAAAAACAATAACTTTATCCTCAGGTGTTTTTCCTATTCCATCTCCATTTGGATTGTTCGAATACTTCAAATCAACCTTATTTTCATTACCGCTTAATCCAATAACTGCATTCTGGTTAAGAACCGCTGAATATTCCACGATAATATATTTGTCTTTCATTACACCCGCTATTCCATTCAACTTCGTGGACTCAACAGTGATCGTTTGACCCGTTATGGTGACTTTAAATCCATTTGGATTAGTCGACTCATTATATGAAATTTCTACATCGCTATCGTCTTTCTTTTTATCAGAAGACAAATATACTTTTACCTCTTCAGCCTTCTTAGGTGCTGTTAATCCACTTGATAAGGTATCTGTAAATATATACTTGTAACTATCATAGCCAGACATATCTGGTACACGACCAATAAGATGAAATGGAACCGCATCGCCAATGTTATAATCTGCAACATCGTTATACCCATCTCCATATTCATTTCCAGTTACACCTTTAACGTTCTCCTTAACCTTCTTCTCTACAGACGGCTTATCGCCCTTAGGCTCAACTTCTACATTCTTAACAACTTGCATAATATATGCACTAATAAAATCATCTTTCTGCGCGTCTTTTGTAAAACTATCTTTAACCAAGTAATATCCCGGTGTAAGACCCGATATAGTATATTCGCCTTTAGTCGAATCATACTTGCCCTGGACTCCATTGTTTGTTAAATATTCAGCCACCTCTTTAGCAAATGTTGCTGCTGCATTTGCACTCTTATCTTCTGCGAGCGTTTCTGCCTTCTGTGCTGCATCTCCAAATTTGACTTTTCCATCCTCAGTGATGCCATCTCCCCAAGTCACATTAGATAATATATTATCACTTAAATCGCCTTTAAAAATCTGATAAGCCTCATAAGTATGGCCATCTGTTGCATTCTTGACCGTAATCTTATAGGTTGATGTCGTAGCATCATCTGCAAATGCCGTTACACTCATCGCCAGTACCATTGCGATACTGAGCACTAATGTCATGAGTTTCTTCATTGTCTTCATGTTCATTCCTCGCTTTCTTTTGTCCTTTTGGGTCAAGCGAATATTTATTATCCGCCTGTTCATACTCGAATAGTTGCTTTACAGCCTATTCGTGCCGAAGCGGATATTTGCAATCCGCTTCGGTGCTTGCTTATCACCGAGTCGTTGCTTCGCATCTTTTCTCGGTTCATATATCTCGGATATCCTAACGACGCAGATCAAGATTCGCCGTTTCCGGAGTGCAGAATAAACGCTATCCCAACCTCCTTTCACGTCTGCGCCTCAAAGAATATCCATATAACAGGCCAGCTGTCATCACGGCAAGGCCGCCCGCTATATACGGTAATGTACCAGGTCCTCCGGTTTCTGGAAGTACATAAGACGGATTTTCCGTCGACTGGTTTGTAATAGTTATTGTCCCACTGGTGATGCCACCGTTGTTTTCATAAGAAGTTATATAGTTCGATAGTGAAATTTCTTTCACGTAATAGCTATAATAAACTGTGTTTCCTGAAGAATCAGTCCCGGCCAGAGGCAAATTTTTAATTGCTTTTGACCAATTTTCTCCGGCAGAAATTTGATAAGTTCCATACAATTTTTCTGTAACCAGCGGCTCTGTGTCAGCAGAATTAACAGAAGAACTAGCATTTATTTCATTATTTTCACTTGTAATAATACCTATCGTTATATCGCCTTTTACCTTATATCTGTATTCATAAACCTTCGGACTTTCTCCTGAAACAGAACTTGCTGCTATTTCTTTGTAATTGTTATAGAAATCTCCGCTTCGTGGGTTATAACTTCTTGCGATTGGCGTTCCCGCCGATACCACCTGTATTATTATCAAATCTCCTTTTTGACAAACCTGAGTCTCACTTTTTCCAAGATTTCCTGCATCTACTCCATACTTCCCATAAAGTATATTTACAGTTGCTTTTTCACGAGCTGCCGAATATGGATTTTTTGTAGTCGAAATCTGATAAAGTTCAATCTTTACATCTCCAGATGGTTTATTTACCGGATTAGCATTGCTATCCAACCATTTTTTATCTACCCTAATATCCGTCAAATTCTTAATATTAGTTAAATATATTACAGCACCTGACGCATATTCTGTTCCTTCAAAATCTTCCGGTTGGCATACCGGATACTTTTGCTTATCTGAATTTCCAATGCAGAAATAAAACGGTGTAGAATCTAGTATATAACCATCTGGTTGCTTTTTTTCTACCAGTCGATATGCAGTATTATATGCTAAATGTATAAGTGACATTTTCCCGTTCGCATCAGAAATATAATACTCTCCATTTTCCGGCTTTACAACTACATACTTCCCTTCCGTTACATCCCAACGAGCCAATTCAAATTCCGCTCCTGCAAGCCCTAAACCTGTATTATTACTATCTACTTTATAGATTGTAACACCATCAAGTTCCGCTCCTGCACTACTTTCCTGAATTTCTGTATGCACATTATTTTTTCCACCTGAGTTATCTCCTAAAACCCCCTTTAATTCAGCTGTATTTGAAAAATTATGCCATTGCCCAACAGGTCCTGTCACCTTATACTTATATTCCACCCGCACTGCCTGTTTATTTGGAATAGTAATGCTTAACTTATTTTTGCAAGTCCAATTCTTTCCATTGTCTTCTTCCTTGCTTTCCACATAAGTATACGGATAATCGACCGTAGACAATTCTTCCAGTTTATTGCCTGTCTCATCACACTTATATAGTTTTACAGACCCCGGTACAAGGCTTACATCCAATATCCCATTCGGTTCATAATACTTATATTCTAATTCGTCATCCAATGTCAGAGTTTTTGCACCTTCTAGCAAGTCCTCACCATTCAAATTAAGTAGAACCGAATATGATATTACATTATCCTCAACCTTGTCAGCCTGCTTTTTCACATACTGCTTTTCTTTATCTTTCTGGATTGTCTGCGTCTGGCTGTCGGTTCCAATCACATTATTGTTTTTATCTAACAGTTCGACTTCATTCTGAAAGCTTTTATTTCCAGTCGTCCATGCAGTATCTTCATCTGGGATAACATGTACCACTAATTCCAGTCTACTTCCTTTCACACTTTCTGCCATTTCTTCCGGAATTTTAACTAAGATAGTATTTCCAGTGATCGTTGTCTCTACGGTATATCCGCCAACTTCATGATTTCCACTTGTCGTAATATCAGTCTTACTTTCAGCGGCAATTCCAAGTCCAAGATAATCAAGTGTCACTCCATCTGGAAGCTTTTCCTTTATTGTAAGTGCACCGCCCTGATAGTTCTCTGGTATGTTTACTGTGATATTCCATTTTATTACACTTTTTCCGTCAGCCGTAATATCGTCATAAGTATGGCTGGTATTATCTTCACCTCCTGTTTTGGATGCATCATTCTTAATAATAGTCGGTTTAGATGGCTTAAACGTATTTTGACCATATGACTTTGTGTTTTCACTTACAAAACCACTATTCTTGAATATCTTTGCATCAACAAGATTTTTAATGTTTGCTGTTGTTTTATATTCAAAGCTAAATGTCGTTCCTTTTTTTAACGGTGTATTGAAAGTAATTTTATAACCGCTATACTTTGTATCACTCTCCGGTTTCACATCCTCCAGATTTTTATTCCCATCAGCAAACATTGTATAATCTAATTCTATGCCTGCATCTTTCAGCGTCTGATCAAGTGCTTTCTTTACTTGTAATATCTGATCCGCAGTAAACCACTGATTATGACTGCTTTCTTCTAATGTATCTGTATATGTCCAAGGCGCCGCAATATCTCCTTCTGATGCAGAAATAGTTACTTTCCATTTCGCGATAGCAGTTTCACCGTCACTGTTCTCACTAATCCCCTGGCCTGCCTTCTGAACTGGATTATATGGTTTGCTCGTGTTATCTCCTGCCGCCGCACCTGCATTTGCTGGCTTCTTCCCATCCTCCGCAGGGGGCGTTAATACTGCTTTATTACTCGTTTTATTATTGCCTACTTCCTTATCCGCAGATGTATCATAGACTACCGTATAGGTATCTTTTGTTCCCTTTGGGAAAGTGTATGGAAGTGTGATCTCCGTTTTTCCTTCAATCGCCGGTGTAATAGATACCGTACCCTCGAACGCCTGTCCATTCAACACATCACTTAAAGTCCAGCCTCCAATATCTGTCTTACTTTCGTTTATTGTAACTGTCCACTGAATCTTTCCGTTCTCGAGTAGTTTACCTGTTTTCGATATTATTTTTTGCGTAATTTCATTGTCAACACTTGCCTCATCATGCAATTTTGCTCCATCCTGACGTTTTGAATCTACTTTAACGGTATTATTTGTTGTTATTTTTCCATTAATTGTGTCAGTTAATTTTGCACGATAAGTGATTGTATAGCTTTCTCCCGCTGGCATTGATGGAAGTTCCATCGAAAAACCATCTGCGTTCTCTATAAAAGTTGTTGGTATCTGAGTACCATTCTTATCTACTACAGTAATATCACCATCTAATCCGACATTTTTCATAATATCTGTCAACGTAACCTTATCACTTGTTCCAGCCTTGCTTGTTATAACAATCTGATATTCAATGGTTCCGTCCTGCTCATTTACTTTCAGTGCAGACTTCTCGACATGTAAATCCTCCGTCGTAATGACTTTATCTACCACCTCAACTTTAATATTCACTTTATCATTAAAGCTAATTTCTTTTTTTCCGGTGTCATCTGTTTCTATTTCACTTACTGATGATTTAAATATAATATGACCCGTTACTGCTTTGCCATCTGCATTTTCATTTACATATTCATCCTCAAATGTAATAGAAATTTTGCCATCCGTCCCGATCACATAAGTACCAATTACTTGTCCCAATGTATTTGTCACATTACCAGAAGCCTGATTTTTTATAGTAATCCCATCCGGTATCTGATATACAATAGTTCTATTCGTTTGTGATAAAGTCTGACCTGGAAGCGTATAATTAAGCTGGAACTGCAAGGAATCTTTCTCGCTGAGCTGAAGTTTTCCATCTTGCACTGGTATATCCTGCCAACCTTTCCACTCTTCCTTATGATCCTTATATTTCATGTCTACGCTTGTAATATAATCGGTAAAATCAATACCATCATTTGCATAAGTAGCAATTCCATCATCGCCTTCATCAATGATATCCTCGGCATACAATGCAATATCTTCCGTCAGATTGGTCTCGGTTTCTGTTTCAAGAGCATTTTCAGTTGTTACTTCTGTCTCTTCATTCTCAATCGTATCGCTTTCCAGCTCCGTCTCTGCTTCTGTGACAGCCTCCGTTTGAGCAACCGTCTCTGACTCGCTCTGCGCTTCCGTCAGCGCCTCAGTCTCCGACTCAGCAGTCAAATTTGATGCACGCTCTATCTTTGTGGCTGCCTCACTCTGAAGCTCCGATTCTGCCTCACTCACTTCTTCCGTCTGCGCCTCAGCCACAGCCTTTTCGCTTTCATCTGTCTCAGACTCCGCCGTAACGGTTTCACTTGTCTCGGATTCTGTCTCGGACTCACTTTCCGACTCTGTCTCGCTCTCGGATTCGGATTCGCTCTCAGACTCTGCTTCTGCCAGCCCTTCGTCCTCACCGCCGGTGCGGACCTCTTCGATGCCTTCGATGCTCAGGGAATTGGCCCACGTGTGCGCAGGGGTACTGGCGGACGTACTACTGCCCGTACTTCCGCTGACATTGTCCTCGTCCAAGATCTCTTCTGACGGCTCATAGCAGGATGCCGTATGGGTGTGGTGTGTGTTGCCACAGTAGGTCGGCTTTTCCATCGTGATCGCCGGAAGGATCAGCATGTAGGAGGTAATGAAGATCACTACCACCGCCAGACTGCCGACGACTTTCTCCCATGTTTTTCTATGTCTGCGAACCTGCAGAAACCGTCTCACCCGTTCTTTCAATGATTCGTTCATACAAATCCCCGCTTCCCTGGATTTTCATCCGTATTTCTCGTTTTCTTCTTATGCCTGTGCCTGACCGATCATTTGGCAGGCTGAATTTCTTTTCTTATCTTATGATCCCCGTTGGCAATCCGGCCAGGAGTGCTTCCATACGCTCACTCGCTCTGCGTCACACCGTGCGTCGCCTCGTATTCTGCGATCTCCGGTTCGCTCGTCTCCGGAAGGCTTCCGAAACGTGACAGCGGCCAGAGGCGAAGCCGAAGCTTCCCGACGATCTGCTCCTCGGAGACACAGCCTACGGCTGCGCTTCTGCTGTCGACCGATACGGAACGGTGGTCGCCCATGACAAATACCCGGCCTTCCGGTACCTGATACGGCAGCTCGATGTCACATTCGCCGAGCGCCTTTTCGTAGACGTATGGCTCGTCGAGCATCTGCCCGTTCACGGAGACGTTGCCGTCCTCGTCGATATTCACCCAGTCGCCGGCGGTCGCGATGACACGCTTGACCAGGATCTTATTATTATAGTAAAAAGCGATGACATCCTTTGTCTTCAGGTCGGATTCCTTCAGTGCAAGTACCAGATCGCCGTCCTGCAGGATCGGCGCCATCGAGGAGCCGTAGATCTGAAAGACCGGAAGCAGCAGCGTCGCTACGAGTACGGCAGCTGCCGCGACTGTGATCAGCATGTAGATCGTGCTCCGCAGGGTGCTTCCAAAATTTTTATGATACCGTTCGCGCTGCAGCTCTTTCTCCAGCTGTTCGACCGTCGGATATTCCAGCTGCTTTTTCCGTCTCTTCATCTTGTACTGCCGGAGCCTTCGGATGCCCCGGATGCCTCCTGTGTCTTTTCTTCGCTGACGCGCCGGATGTTTTCCAGATATTCCTGCGCCGCGGCCTCGGCTGCCTCGAACACACCGTTCAGCTTCAGGGCTGCCTCGGCGATCGAGCCGCTCTCCTGGATCATCAGCCGCCGGTCGGCCAGCTCTGCCTCCAGCTCCTCGATCCGCTTTTTCAGGCTCTCTACCTCTTTACTCTGTTCAATCAAAAGCTCCAGAAGATCCGTGCGCTTCAGCTTGCGAAGCTCCTTATCTGTCATAGACCTTACTCCTAACTTTCTGCTTTTTCCATCCTCTTTTTCCGCTGTGTGACCGTTTTTATGACATTTTTCGCTATACCTAAGTATAACAAATAGCCCCAAAACTTCTTCTGCGGCTAAAAAGGATTCTGTTGAAACTCTCTCTGACGACTATTGTAGCACATCTCATTTCTCTGTTAAAGTATTACTTCCACTGTTTGTGGTCAAAAAAAAGAATATCCGGAAGCGCTCTGGCTCCCGGATGTCCCCTCAGTCATTATTTTTTCGGATATTCTTCTATCACGCATTCATGCTTTTTTGTCTTTTTATCATAACTGATTCCAACCAGTAAAAGATCTCCTGTGTATTCCAGAATCGACTCCGGATACTGTTTTTCTTTTATCTGCTGCAACGCTGTCTGAGCCTTCTGATTCCATTTCAGCTCCACCACAAGTGCCGGATAATCTGCGCGGTATTCCGGCTTTGGGATATAGACAAAATCGGCGAATCCACGTCCGGTCGGAAGTTCTCTGACCGGCTTGAAGTAATACTGCATGGTACTCAAGTAGCCAATCGTAAGTACACTGCTAAGAGAATTTTCATTATGATATTGAATAGCAGAGGCATATTTCATATGGATTTTTTCGATGCCTTCCGCCACTGCCGGTGCATCCAGATCCAGAGTTGCTTCCAGCAGTTCTTCTGAATTTTTGGAAAATGTGAGCATTTCGCTCCATTTTTTTCTCCGCACTGCTTTTGATAATTCCTGCCGGATCTCCTCATTCGGGACAAATGCCCGCCTGTCCGTCTGATCATACGCAAGATAGCCGAGATGAATCAGATACGTCAGCACATCGTCCCGGCAGGAAAAACTGGTCATATCATTCTGAAATGTCGTCACATCGACTGCCACAGAATCCCCGGACAACATTTCGATCACAGCGGATCTCAAGCCATCAAAATCCATATTGATCAGCGGTACGACTGCTTCATAAGATGCCGTCTCCGACCAATAACTTTTAAACTCTCCTCTCAGCATGACGCTCACGACTGCCTGCGGATTATAGATCTGATACCCATTCATCCGATAGCCGTCATACCACTTCTTTACTTTGTCATAATTTTGCCGGTATCGGCCGGCAAGCACTTTCACTTCTGCTTCGGTAAACCCGATATAGGAAGCCATCTGTCCTGCACCCAGCATCGTAAATTCATCAAAATTATTCAGTGCCGACTGCGTTTTCAGCTTCTTAATCGGAAGAATACCGGTCAAAAATGCGAGTGCGATGTATTTCGTAGGTTCACTTCCTTTGAACATTCTCCGCAAAAAAGTAATATATTCATCCTGTATTTCCTGATTCTTTGCTTCCTCGCGGATCAGGACATCCCACTCATCAATGATCACGACAAAACGGTTGCCCGTCTTTTCGTTTATAATGGACATTGCATCCGGAAGTCCGGTCACATCCGCCGTCAAAATATCCGGGTATGTCTTTTTCAGCTCTTCTACTACACTGTTCTGAATCAAATTTACGGTCTCGCCGTTCGCACGGTCCTCCATAAACCACTGTACATCAAAGTGTATGACGTCATACTGATTCAGATAATCATGATAATCCTCCATGCCGCTCACAGCCAGCCCGGAAAACAGCTTTCCCGAGTCACAGCCTTTACTATAATAGGCCACCAGCATATCTGCCGTTGTCGACTTTCCAAAACGCCTGGGGCGGCTGTTACAGATAAAAGCCTGTTTCGTATCAAGCACCCGGTTTGTATAAGATAAAAGTCCTGTCTTATCTACGTAAATTTCGGAATTTACCGCCTTTTGAAATGCACTGTTATCCGGATTCACAAATCTTCCCATTGATTACACCTCACATGCAAATAGATCCTGTCATTATTTTTTCTTTACCATACAGCGTTTTTTGAAAAACGAAATCCCATAGCAGAGGATCTCATCATACGCATCCTCAAAATCTTTTGCATACATTCGCTCATCGATCTGCTGCAATGCCCGGTCACACTCAGCTTCCAGGCGGTCCCGTTCCTTTGTCCTCTTGGCTTCGAAAATCGCCACCCTGCCGTGAATCAGGTCGCATACGACCACATCGCTTCGGCCTTCCCCATGTTCTTTGTTCGACTGTACCTGATACCCGGCACCCGCAAAGATGCCGGAGAGGAACGCATGATAAAAATCTTCTCGATAATCATGGTAACTGATCGTCCGCCGCAAAAGTGCACTCATTTCTTCCGTGATTTTTTTGTCATCGCCATTCCAGACCGCCTCAAATAATGCGGTTCTGTCCCAGACCTTTGCGCTGTCATCAAACCATTTTGTGACCGTCGTCTCAAAAATCCCCCTGATTTCCTCATTTGGAATTTTTAATGCTTCCGTCCCATCTGGAAGAATGTCGTCTGTCTCATCCGCTCTGGCCCGCGTCAAATAGCCGGTCAGATATAGCATGCTCCAGAGATTTTCCTCTGACGAATGCAGATAGTCATAGGTCAGATTCTCATCCACTTTCTGAATGATATAGCCACCATCCATCAACGTTTCCAGTTTTTTTGTGATGCTGGCTCCCGCATAATCGATAAATGAACGGATGATTGCATTATCGCTCGTATTTTTCCAGTAACCGGTTGGCTCTGCATTTGGATTTTTCTGCAGGTCATAGATATAGCACATGACATCCCACGGGCAGTATACATCAATATCACCGAAATGATATCCGTCATACCATTTCTTTAGCGCGCCTGCCTTTTCTTCCATCCCTGCATCCGCAAGCACCTGATCGACTTCGCTCTGGACAAATCCGAAATATTCATTCAGCCGCGTAGAGGTAATTGTATTTGACACAAAATTATTTGTCCCTGTAAAAATGCTCTCCTTCGCAATTCGCAGACAACCGGTGATAACCGCAAGACGAAGATACGGATTATCCTTTAGTGCCTGCATTAACCCCTTCATGATTTCCAGCATTTCTTTATAGTAACCGTTGCTGGTCGCCTTCGCCACCGGAACGTCGTATTCATCAATAAGAAGGATGACCCCTTTCTTGTAGTATCGGTTCATAAATTGAGAAAGGATCTGAAGGGAACGCATCACTTCGATTTTTCCGGCCTGACGTTCCTGAATGCTCCAAAACAGCTGCTTTTCTTCCTCACTCAGCACCGGGCTGTCCAAAAGATATTTATGCCTTTTGTATAATTCCCCGATCTCGAAAACAAGCTGGTGGTACGCAGTAGAAAAATCATTTCCCTCGACTGCCTTAAAGCTCAGGCTCATCACCGGCCATTGATTCATCCATTCGTTGCAAATATCCTGCTGCTTTGCAATTGCAAGCCCTTCGAAGAGGCTCCGGCTGTCCTTCTGAATGTCCAGAAAGCATTCCAGTGTGCTCATGCCCAATGTCTTTCCAAAACGCCGCGGACGGGCAATCAGTGTGACCTTGGTGCCCGACGCCCTGAGAATCTCACCAATCAGGCCAGTCTTATCGATATAATAAAAACCATCTCTGCGGATCTCCTCGAAATTCGACGTACCGGCAGGAATATTCAGGAACTTCATGACCTCTCCTCCTTCTTCTTTCTACTTGTATGATAAAAAAGAATGGGCGTAAAGTCAAGCAGCGGAAAGGGGACAGCCGGAAGCGCTCTGTCTCCCGGATGTCCCCTCTCTTTTATTGCTTTACTGCTTTTTTACAGCTTTATTTTTCGCTGCGTCTTTTGCGTCTGTAGATGAATTCTGCTGCGAGCATCGCCATCGACGCAAACATCAGAGCCATGTACGGCGCGATCGGTGTGTCGTCACCGGTCTTTACCGATGTAGACTTCTTTGTCTCAGACTCAGTCTCCGTCTCTGTATTTGTGATGGTCACGTGCGCTTCTGCATTTGCCTCGCTCAGTGTCACGGAGGTCTTGTCTACCTGAACGGTATACTTGAATCCCGCCGCACCTGTTACCGGCTTGCCATTTGCATCTACCTCAGTGACGTACAGTGTCTGAGTACCGCCCGGTGCGATCGCTACGATCACTTCTGCTTCTGTCTCAGAGCCACCCGCCAGGTCGAGTGCCACAATATTTTCGGACACGTTGCCGGAAAGCTGGGTGTGTGCCGCGTCAGAGAAGATACCGGCATAGAATACTTCGTTGCTGTCCTTCGCCTTCTTGTCACTTCCGAGCAGCTTCTTCGTGATGGTCAGGACGCCTTCCTTATAGAATCCGTTCGGAATCGTCGCGAACTGATTCTCAAAGTATACGGTCGCGGTTCCATCTGCCTCTGTCACGGTCGCCTTGTTGCCATTTGCAAATACTGCTGCATAGGCCACATCGCCTGCCATGACGCCGGATACGTAGTTCACGCCATTCGCGTCACACTCACCGACGTAATACGTTCTGCCGATCTCGACATTTGTAAATGTGACGGTCGAACTCGACGCGTTCTTAAATACGAGCGGCAGGATCTCGGAGATCCGCTTCGTGCATGTCTCATCTGCATACAGTGCCACATAGAAAGTCGCATCTACTGCGCCTACCGCCTCACCGGAGAACGTCAGCTGCTTCGTCACGGAAATGGATGCCGTCTCGCTTCTGGTCATCGCATCTCTCATGACTACCGGATCGGTCGTGCCATCTGCCTTCATCGTGAAGGAAATCGGATCAGCGATCTCATAGCCATCCGGAGCCTTCACCTCGATCAGCTGATAGGTCGCGCCAGTCACCAGCTTCGCCTCGATCACATGCGGCTGTCCATCCGTTGTCCACTCATCCACCGTAGCTCCATTTGCATCAATCACTCTCAGTACTGCGCCGGAAAGCGGTGCTTCCGTCGCCGCGTCGAGCTTGGTGATCTCTGCCTTTGTGGCTGTGTCTTCGACAAGAAGAACTCCGTCCTTGTTAATCGTTACTGTTCCTGTCACCTTGCCGGTGCGGTCGATCGTAAATGTCGTATCCGTTGTCAGCGTATAGCCATTCGGTGCAACGGTCTCGCGCAGCGTGTACTCCTGACCGACTGTAAGGTTCTTTACTTTGTGTGTCTCACCCTTCTTGGAATCCCACTCATCTACAACGTTTCCTGCCTTATCCAGCACCTGAATGTGTGCGCCGTCCAGCTCTTCGCCGGTGCCAAGGTCTACCTTCGATACCTCTACCGTCCGCGCATCCTCTACA
>JAQXGF010000036.1 GCA_029006155.1 Lachnospiraceae bacterium | reverse complement strand
CCGGTCTGTGACGGCGTCTTCTGCTGTGCCGCCTCCAGCGCATCTGCCTCTGCCTGATACTCCCGTACCTCGACACAGAAACAGCGGCGGTTTCCTACGACATAATAGTAAATGTCCCGGTAATCCACCCCGGAAGGCTCCACGGTCAGCATATACAGGTAATCCTTTGCATCTGTATAGGCTGCGCTCGTACTGATCTGTGCATCTGCATTGCTGTACACTGCATTATTGGTAAGCATATCTCTGAGCTGCTCATATTCCAATACCGAATAATTGGTATCCAGATAGCTGCAGACGATCGTGGATGTATCTTCCTCTGCCTCCGACCCGCTCTGCTTGTAAGTCCAGCGTTCTTCCTCATCTTCTGCCTTTGTCTGTACCCATGCGCCATCTACGGACCAGTTCCCGGTCAGCTCCTGCGCTTCCGTCTGCTCTTCCGGCTCTCCGCCCATATTCGCATCCGGCTGTATCTCGATGTCCTGTGGCTCTCCCGGTCCGCCCTTTTGCTCTTCCATCACCGCGGTATCCGGTGACAGCTCCTGTGCAACTGCTCCGACCGGCTGGCTGATACAGGCCGCAGTCAGAACTGCTATCGCCAGGCGCGCCGCACAGAACATGTCCTGATAATTTCGATTTCTCATACGAATCGTCTCCCAATTGTAAAATCTCTTATCAGTATAAGCATAAACCGGCGTTTTGTCACGAAAGGATTTCTTAATTTTTATGGTTTTGGTGATTCCTTCATACGGATTCCGGTAAATTCTGTGCCAGTTATGTGAGGTTCTTGTAAATTTCTTCTTTTGTTTTGTAATTTTTTTATTTTTTCTCGTTTTTTTTGCATAAAAATATGGAAATTTTTCACAAATAATTGTATAATATACCTCATAGTACCCATAGTTTATTCTACGGGTTTAAGAAAGAGAAAGAGAGGTCTCATCATGAAACAAGACAACATGTTAGCAATGATTCTGGCCGGTGGACGCGGCAGCCGACTGCATGAGCTGACCAGCAAAGTAGCCAAGCCGGCAGTAGCATACGGCGGCAAATACCGCATCATCGATTTTCCTCTGAGTAACTGTGCCAACAGCGGCATCGATGTCGTCGGTGTCCTGACACAGTACGAGTCCGTGCTTCTGAACAGCTATGTATCCGTTGGCGGGCGCTGGGGACTCGATGCGAAGGACAGCGGCGTTTACGTCCTTCCTCCGCGTGAAAAGGCAGACGCAGAGCTCGATGTTTACCGTGGCACAGCAGACGCGATCTCCCAGAATATTGACTTTATCGATAAATTCGCCCCGGAATATCTTCTGATCCTCTCCGGCGACCACATTTACAAAATGAACTACGCAAAGATGCTTGCGTTCCACAAAGAGCACAAGGCAGATGCCACGATCGCCGTGATTCCGGTTCCCCTGAAAGAGGCAAGCCGTTTCGGTATCATGAACACAAACGAAGACGGAAGCATTTACGAATTCGAGGAAAAGCCGGCTGAACCAAAGAGCAATCTTGCATCCATGGGCATCTACATATTCAACTGGAAGACCCTGCGCAAGCTCCTCCTGGCAGACATCAAGAATCCGGACTCCCACCACGATTTCGGAAAAGATATCATCCCGACCCTTTTAAACGATGGCAAGAGCCTGTACGCTTATCAGTTTAAAGGCTACTGGAAAGACGTCGGAACGATCGATTCTCTCTGGGAAGCCAACATGGATCTGCTCAACCCGAACAACGAGCTGGACCTGAACGACCGGAGCTGGAGAATTTACACCGAGGATGTGACTGCACTTCCGCAGTACATCAGCGCAGATGCCGAGGTAAAGAATGCCTACATCACACAGGGCTGTGTCGTAGAAGGCAGTGTACAGAATTCCGTCCTGTTCACGAATGTCAAAGTCGGCGCTGGCGCTAAGATCATCGACAGCGTACTGATGCCAGGTGCCGTCGTAGAAGAAGGTGCGGTCGTCACACGTGCACTTGTGGCGGACGGCGTACAGATCGGAAAGCAGGCCGTAGTCGGCAGTGCAGACAGCGAGCACATCGAGCTCGTGGCAAAACGTGTAAAGGGGGCTGAATAATATGTACGATGCATTTGGAATTGTAAACTCCGCTTCGCGGAATATTTATGTGGAGGGCATGCAGGATTATCGTCCGATCGGCGCCTTTTCCTTTCTCGGAAGATATCGTGTCATCGATTTTCCGATCTCGAACATGAGCAACAGCGGCATTGACCGCATTCAGGTCTATGTCAACCGCAAGCCACGCTCTCTTGTCGAGCATGTCGGCACGGGCCGTCACTACAACATCAACTCCAAGAGCGGCCGTCTGCATCTGCTGTTCAGCGAGGCACGCGCGGTAAATGACATTTACAATACCGACATCTCCTCTTATCTGGAGAATATGGAATACATCCGCCGCCTTCACAATCCATATGTTGTGATCGCACCGAATTATATGGTCTACACGATCGACTACTCGTCCCTGATTCAGGCACATGTCGAGTCCGGCGCAGATATCACCCTGCTCTACCACGCAGTAGACAATGCAAAGGATTCCTATTTAAGCTGCAACATTCTGAACCTGAATAAGCAAAAGGGGGTACTTTCGATCGAGCCAAACCATGGAAATGTAAAGAACCGCAATATTTTCATGGATACTTATGTTATGAAGACAGAGCTGTTCATCGAACTTGTCTACAAGGCAAAAGAAATGTCCTCCATGTTCACGCTCTCCGATATCGTCAATGAAGAATGTGGCGAGCTCGATGTGCGCGGCGTTGCACATCGTGGCTATTTTGCTTCGATCACCGATTTCAAGAGCTACTATGAGGCCAATATGGCGCTGATTGATTACAAATCCGCACAGAACCTCTTCCATGAAGAGTGGCCCATCTACACCCGGACAAATGATTCCTGTCCGACCCATTATTTCGATACAGCAGTCATCAAGAATTCCGTCGTATCGAACGGCTGTATGGTGCACGGCACGATTGAAAATTCCATCATCGGACGTGGCTGCGTCATCAAGAAAGGGGCCGTCATCCGCAACAGTATCGTGCTCGGCGGCTGCGTGATCGGTGAAAATGTCCACATTGAAAATCAGGTCGTAGACAAACAGGCCAAGATCATCCGCGGGCGGGAAATCATCTCCCCGGAGGGCAATCCAGGATACATCAAGCGTGGCGATACGCTCTGATACGGACGCTTACGGAACACAAGCCCAGCCGATTTCCAGCAAAGCGGTCAGGATAACGGAAAAGGATAGCATGCGAATATTGCTATCTGTCCTGACATTCGTTGGAATGAAATGTTCATGAAGCTGTAAATATCTGACATACTGTTTATAAAAATAGAAAATCTCCGGAAATCGAAAGCTGCCCGTTCCATTTGAGCATGCTCAGGATTTCCGGAGATTTTCTTATCGAATCAAAGTTATTCTTACAGCCCTTTCGCCTTTTTCACACATGCCTTCTGTGCCTCGATCACGGCGCTGCGGAAGCCTTTTTCTTCGAGTACACGCACAGCCTCAATCGTGGTGCCTGCCGGTGAGCACACCATATCCTTCAGCTCTCCCGGATGCTTGCCGGTCTCCAGCATCAGCTTTGCACTTCCCATCACTGCCTGAGCAGCAAATTCATATGCCTGCGCCCGTGGCATTCCGTCTGCCACAGCCGCGTCTGCCATCGCTTCCAGAAACAAAAATACATAAGCCGGAGAACTTCCGGAAACACCCACGACCACATCGATCAAAGCCTCCGGCACGACCTCCGTCCGTCCAAAGGTATTGCACAGCTCACAGACCAGCGCTGTCTCTTCCGCTGTCACTTGTGTGTTTACACAAAGCCCCGTCATCCCCGCTCCTACCATCGCAGGTGTGTTCGGCATCGTCCGGATGAGCTTTGCCCCGCTCCCGAGCCTTTCTCCCAGCCACTCAAGTGTTTTACCAGGTGCTAACGAGACAAATACCTGAGACGGACGCACGGCTCCTCTGATCTCGGCAAGCACCCCTTCCAGATACTGCGGCTTGACTGCCAGAAATACAATATCTGCAAATTCCAGCACTTCCACATTTGTTTTCGCTGCCTGAATTCCGATCTGACTGCGGATCATTTCCCGTGTCTTCTCGCTTTTCGCTGAAGCGATCATCTCCTGCGGCTGCACCTTTTTGCTTCCGAGCATCCCGTGTATCATCGCCTTTGCCATGTTTCCACATCCGATAAATCCAACCTTCATATGCCTGCTCCTCCTCTTATGTTCCTGTTTTCTCTTTCTTATTCCTTTTTTTCGGATCTGTCAAGCATTTTGTCATATCCGATCATTCCTTCCTCTTTCATTTTCTCGCAATGATAAACCAGGTGGATGCCTGCTCTGATTCTTCTGCCAGCAGTCGATCCGTACACCAGGCTTTCGAAAATCCGGTTTGACGAAGCATTTGCAAAATTTGATCCGGGGCATACATCCGCTCCCGAATCACTTCGGTATGTACGAGCTGTGTTCCCTCAAATACCTCGATTTGCAGACTCACAAATCCATCCGTAGTTCGATGAATCTGAAATTGCAGCCGTTTTCCATCCAGCTCTCCCAGATCGACCGGCTCGCATTCTTCCGTCTCCTCCCATTTCAGCAAATCAAACAGAAAATATCCATCCGGCTCCAGATAGCCATAGACGTGCTGCATCACCTGCTGCAGATCCGCCGGATCTAAGATATGGTTCATTGCGTCACAGGTGCTCGTCACAAGGTCAAACTGCCGGTCACTCTCATAAGTAATCATGTTCCCCTGCTCAAATACCAGCTCCGGATATTTTTCTCTCGCCATCGCGATCATCCCTTCCGAGAGATCCATTCCCTGTGCGTCAATCCCATACGCATGCATTCTGTTGCAGAGCACACCAGTCCCACAGCCAATATCGAGCATCGTCCGCACCCGAATCTGATTTTTTTCAATCCAGCGCTGCAAAAGCCCTGCAAACTCTTCCGGATAATAATTCCAGCCAAATGCGTCATAGACGCGGCTAAATAAGTCACTGTACATCCTGTCACCTCTGTTTTTTCTTTTCATCATTTCATTATAAATTCACTTTCGATAAATAACAACATATCATTGCATTTTCTTTCCACATGCGCTATAATGTCTGACAAAAGGGGAGCTTGCCGTGAGCAGGCTGAGAACAGACTGTATCGTCTGGACCCAAAACCTGATTTGGATAATGCCAACGTAGGGATATATCATACGCAGCATCTTTTTTTGTGTTGTCTTTTTACGGATATGTTCTCGCAGACATATCCGTTTTCTTTTTTCAGGTTTTGCGCGTGGCTGCTCCTCTGGCAGATCATGTTAAAGAAAAGGAGCGAAAAACCATGCTTGGAACCTGTCTTGATCAAGTCAGAACACTTGTGCCGCTCGTGCACAACATCACCAATTACGTCACCGTCAACGACGTGGCAAATATTCTGCTCGCCTGCGGCGGCAGCCCGATCATGTCGGATGAACCGGAAGATGTCGAGGACATCACCTCGATCTGCGGCGGTCTGAATCTCAATATCGGTACTTTAAATCAGAGAAGCATCGAGGGGATGTTCCGCGCCGGACACCGCGCGAAGGAACTTCAGCACCCGATCCTGCTCGACCCGGTCGGGGCCGGCGCTTCCGCCCTTCGGACGAACACGGCACTTCGCATCATGGACGAACTGCAGCCGACCGTCATCCGTGGCAATATTTCTGAAATCAAAACGCTCGCCTTTGGAAGTGGGACGACAAAGGGCGTTGATGCAGATGTCGCCGACGCTGTAACCGATGAGACACTGGACTCTGCCGTTGCATTCGTAAAAGACTTTGCCAAAAAGAGCCATGCGATCATCGCCATCACCGGAGCAATTGACCTCGTCAGTGACGGCGACAAATGCTATGTCATCCGCAACGGCCGTCCGGAGATGGGCAAAATTACCGGAACCGGATGTCAGCTCTCCGGCATGATGACCGCATTTATCACTGCAAACCCGGATAACAAGCTGGAAGCCGCTGCGGCAGCCGTCGCTGCCATGGGTCTTGCCGGTGAGATCGGCTGGAGCCATATGCAGGAATTTGAGGGCAATTCCACCTACCGCAACCGCATCATCGACGCGATCTGCAATATGACCGGCGACGTTCTGAATCAGGGGGCTAATTATGAAGTGCGATAAAAACGATCTTCTGCTCTATGCCGTCACGGATCGCCACTGGCTGGAGGGCCGCAGCCTGTATTCCGTCGTAAAAGAAAGTCTGGACGGCGGCGTCACCTTCGTACAATTGCGGGAAAAAAAGCTGGACGAGGCACAGTTTCTCGAAGAAGCAAAAGAACTGCAGCAGCTGTGCCGCAGCTATCATGTCCCGTTTGTCATCAATGACAACGTCGATATCGCACTTGCCATGAATGCAGACGGCGTACACGTCGGGCAGAGCGATATGGAAGCATTGGATGTCCGCGCAAAATTAGGGCCGGACAAGATCATTGGCGTCTCTGCGCAGACCGTCGAGCAGGCCCGTTTAGCCGAACAGCACGGGGCCGATTATCTGGGCGTCGGAGCTGTATTCCCGACCGGATCCAAAGACGATGCAGAAGATGTCTCCTATGACACCTTAAAAGCGATCTGCGACGCTGTCTCGATCCCGGTCATCGCGATCGGCGGGATCACCAAAGAAAACGTCGGTAAGCTCTCCGGCAGCGGCATCTGCGGAATCGCCGTCATCAGTGCCATTTATGCGCAAAAGGATATTTCGAAGGCGGCATCAGACCTGAAGGCCGCGACCAATGCAATGCTCGCATAATTCTTTATCATTGCTTTTTACAGCAGCCGCCCGTTCTGACTCGAGCCTTTCGACCGATATGACTGACTGATAAGCTTCGGCCCGGTTGACGTCGTGGCTGCTGTAAATATAACAAAGCGGATACTTCTATGCCGCCGCGGCAGATTGGGGGCACCACCTTCTTGTCGCGTTACAAAACGTATGCTGCACATCAGGAAGGAGAATCATCATGAAAAAAAAGACAGCATTAACGATCGCCGGAAGTGATTCCAGCGGAGGCGCCGGCATTCAGGCAGACATCAAGACGATGATGGCAAATGGCGTCTATGCCATGAGCGCCATCACCGCGCTGACCGCCCAGAACACGACCGGTGTCACAGCCATTTTAAACAGCACCCCGGAATTTCTCGCACAGCAGCTCGACAGCATTTTTACCGATATCTATCCGGATGCCGTCAAGATCGGCATGGTGTCCGATAAAGAGCTGATCCGTGTTATCGCCCGGAAGCTGAAACAATACGAGGCAAAACGCATCGTCGTCGATCCGGTTATGGTCGCAACAAGCGGCGCGCGCCTGATCAGTGAGGATGCGATCGAGACGTTAAAGCAGGAACTCTTCCCGCTGGCCACCGTGCTGACACCGAACATCCCGGAAGCCGAAGTACTCTCCGGTCAGTCCATCCAGACGGCAGATGACATGATCTCTGCTGCAAAAACAGTCTCAGATGCCTATCACTGCGCCGTGCTCTGCAAGGGCGGACACGATCTCAATGATGCAAATGATCTGCTCTACTTTGAAGGACATGCCCACTGGTTCCGTGGAAAACGGATCGATAATCCGAACACCCATGGCACCGGCTGCACGCTCTCTTCTGCGATCGCTTCGAACCTCGCCAAAGGATACGACCTTCCGGCTGCTGTAGAACGCGCCAAAGAGTATATCTCAGGTGCACTCGCCGCAATGCTGGATCTCGGCGCAGGCAGCGGTCCGATGGATCACGGCTTCGCCATTCACAATGCATTCACAAAAGAGAAGGAGGTCTGAATCATGGAAAAGCGAACTTCTCTTCTGGACAATGCGCTCATCTGGTTCGGCGCAGGTGTCTCTATCGCAGAGATTTTAACCGGAACTTATTTTTCTTCACTTGGCTTTGGCCGTGGACTCGCCGCTATTTTGGTCGGTCACGTCATCGGCTGTATCATGCTCTTTTTCGCCGGCGTGATCGGCGGAATCAGCCGGAAAAGTGCCATGGAAACGACAAAATCCAGCTTTGGCAGCAAGGGCGGACTGCTGTTCGCCATCCTGAATGTTCTGCAGCTCGTCGGATGGACGGCCATCATGATCTATGACGGCGCACTCGCCGCAGACGGAATCTTCTCTGCCGGACGCTGGGTATGGTGTCTCATTATCGGACTTCTCATCGTTGTATGGATCCTTATTGGCATCACAAACCTCGGCAAACTCAATACCGTTGCCATGGTACTTCTTTTCCTGCTGACGATCGTACTGTGCCGTGTGATCTTTTTCAGCGGAAACGGAATCACCACTGCTCCGGATGACAGTCTCTCCTTCGGTGCCGCCGTCGAACTGGCTGTCGCCATGCCACTCTCGTGGCTTCCACTGATCAGTGACTACACCCGCGAAGCAAAAGAGCCGGTCAAAGCCACTGCCGTCAGCGCGATCGTCTACGGACTGGTCAGCTGCTGGATGTACATCATCGGCATGGGGGCTTCCCTGTTCACCGGAGAGTCTGACATTGCGCAGATCCTTCTGAAAGCAGGCTTAAGCATCGTCGGGCTGTTGATCATCGTATTTTCCACCGTCACAACAACGTTTCTGGATGCCTACTCTGCCGGAATTTCCAGCGAGTCCATCTTTGCAAAGCTGAAAGGCAACCATGCGGCAATCGCAGTAACCGTTATTGGAACCATTGCCGCTATCCTGTTCCCGATGGATGATATCACCGATTTTCTTTACCTGATCGGCTCCGTCTTTGCACCGATGATCGCCGTACAGATCGCAGACTTTTTTATCCTGCACCGCGACCGGAAAGACTCCGACTTTGACTGGCGCAGCCTGATCCTCTGGTTCATCGGCTTTGTGATTTACCGTATGCTGATGAAGGTCGATCTCCCAATCGGCAATACACTGCCGGATATGGTAATTACGGCGGTACTGTGCTGTCTGATAAAATAAACAACCATCCTCTATACAGGGCTACCGCTTCTGCAAATATCTGCACAATGCCGGTAGCCCTGTTTTTAACCGAATATCCGCTTGACTGCTTCATATTGTAAAAGAAGATTTCATAACTCAAACCGCCTGTAATCCCAGCCATTCTTCCAGCTGTGCCACCGGAACTTCGACTAATTCAGCAATTACCTCAATGGTATCTCCTTTTTGGTAAAGCTTGAGCGCCAGTTCTCGCGCCTTCTTCTGCTCGCCTTGTTCCATTCCACGTTCAAATCCACGCTCCAGTCCACTCTCAATACCCTCACTATAAATCTGCTCCATTTCATGGCACATAAATTCTACTCCTTCCTGCGTTTCTTTCAATTCCTTCACCCGATCTGCGAGAATCTCACTGTACATATCATCTGCCTTTTTACAATGTAGATCATGAGCTAAGCGTCCCAGCTCCGTGTCTTCCTGTTTCTTTGCATTCACATAAATGATATGTGCATCATCCCTGAATATCGTATCCATTTCCGCAATCTTTCTATCGATATGATAAATAGGATATCCACCACCAAGCAAATCATCCCTTGTAATAAAGACCACATAACTTTCTGGCAATTCGTCAAAATCCTGCCCTGGATTTAGTGTATTCATATCCATCAGTCCGCTATGATATCTTGCTCTTTTGGGTGAAGCGCCTTCATTATCCTGCTGAATTTCCACGTCCATCTGCCGGCCTTCGGAATCTCTTACCACACAATCCAGAATCGCCGACCGTCCTTGCAAATTTTTATAGTCTTTTTGCAATACCTGATCGATCACCCTTAAATCTTTTTGACCCATAATTACCCGCAAAACATATTCTGTACATTCACGCTTTTTGAATACATTCCGCATAAATATATCACTCATAATTGTAAGGTCTTTTAAAATACTTTTATACCTTTCATAACGTGCTTCCAGACCTTCTGACCTTGCCACAGTATTTTCCGCCATGCGTTCTTCGTCCTCCTATTTTTATCTTACCATCCATTTTCTCTTTTCACAATACTATTCCTTTTCATTTTATACTCTTTTTATTTATAATATATAATATAGGATTTCACAAAATTGTCAAGCAAATTTTCATTCGCTATAAAGAAAGACACGTTCCGAATTTTCATCCAGTCCGTGTCTTTTCAATCTTACTTCTCTCTATCTATGTTTTTCCAAAGCAACTATATTCCTGCCACAATCATGCGATCCGTCATTCCGTCTTATCAAAAAATCGGTTTCTTTCTCAGATCGTCTGAATAAACTGATCAATCAGCGAAAGTGCTCCGCCCGATGCACAGGCTTCTGTCTTGCACACGCACACGGACAGGTAATCCACATCCTCTGAAAATGGGTCTTCTTCGCGCATAAGCGCCTCAACCTCTCCCATATACGTATCAATATACTGACCCAGATAACCGCCGATCACGATGCGGCAATCAAAGAGCATGCGCGTCGCTGTGATCGCAATCACGAGATAATGCAGATACTCCTGCCATTTCGCTTTTGCACGCTCTTCTCCTCTTTCCAGCTCCTCAAAAAACCGCGCCAGATCACCTTTTGTCACCGTCGAAAGTACCTTTGTATTGCAATAGGCATCCAGACATCCCCGTTTTCCACAATAACACTGCCTGCCGCCGCGCATCAGCTGGACATGGCCGATCTCCCCGCTTCTGAAATTCATCCCCCGGTATGGATGTGCATCCAGAATCGGCGCGCCACAGATACTGTCACTGATCATCATATAAAAGAAGTCCGTCTCATCGTGATTGTACCAGCTCTCTGCATAAGCCGCAGAACTCGCATCGTGAAAAAAGCGGGTCGGATATGGAATATGCCCGGAAAACTCCTCACAGGTCATATCCGTATCCATCCGAAGCACCCGATTATAATAAGTACTCTCTCCGTCCTTCGTCAAAAGCGCCGGGATGACCAGCCCGACTCCGAGAATCTGTTCGTCCCGAAGTCCGGCCTCCTGTACGACCGTCTGCACCGCTTCCCCGATCTTCTTATAATATTCCTCGCCTCTGGCAAATGTCTGTCGGAATCTGGTATGCGCAATGATCGTCCCCTGCAGATCGATCGCCACCGCTGAGATATGTCGATTCGTAATATTCACGCCAATCGCCACACGGTAGTCGGCTACCGCTTCATATATTTTCGAACTGCGTCCTCCGGTATTCTTCTTTTCCTCCGAGGAGCGCACCAGACCTGCCTCCTCCAGATCTGAAATATTCTTTCCGACCGTCGGCAGACTCAGCCCGAGATCTATGGAAATATCCAGACAGGAAAACGGACCGGCCTCCCGCAGCCGATTATAAATGCGGAGCCGGTTATTTCGCTTGATGTCCCTTCTGGTTAATGTTTGATCCAGCACCATAACTATTCACTCATCCTTTGTTGTAGGTTCCCTTTCCACCATCGTAAGCAAAGAACCATCCTGTGTCAAGCGCTTTATTTGGCGGAAAAGTTTTTATCTATTTTTAACAAATTTTCCACCCGATATTTAGAATAAAAATCACTTGCCAAACAGACACAGACTCGCTATAATGCAATTGTAAATTCGTTTCTAAATTCATTTTAAAAACGTATTAAAAATTAGTTCATAAAACAAAATACATAGCAATATCCAATGAGGAGGAACTGAACATGGCAGTAAGAGGAACCATTCCAAAGACAATGAAAGCACTCGTAGCATATGGACGCGGAGATTACCGTTTTGAGCCGGAATACCCGACACCGGAGTGCGGACCAGATGACATCATTATTAAAGTAGAGGGCTGCGGCGTATGCGCAGGCGACCTGAAGTGCCAGCACGGCGTAGCGATGTTCTGGGGCGATGAGATGCAGCCGGCATGGGTAAAGCCGCCATTCATTCCGGGACATGAGTTCTTCGGACGTGTCGTACAGCTCGGCGAGAATGTGACCGAATATGAGCTTGGCGACCGCATCACAGCAGACCAGATCGTACCGTGTGGAAAATGCCGTTTCTGTAAAACCGGACATTACTGGATGTGCCAGCCACATGACATGTACGGCTATCAGTACTACAACAACGGCGGTATGGCCGAGTATGTACGCTATGGCAAGACCAGCGTCATCACCCGTGTACCGGAAGAGATGAGTGTTGAGCAGGCACTTCTGATCGAGCCGTTCGGCTGCTCCAAGCATGCCGTTGACCGCGCAGAGATCACCAACGAGGACGTTGTAGTCATCTCCGGCGCAGGCACACTTGGACTTGGCATGATCACCTACGCAAGAATGAAGAACCCGAAGCTCCTCATCGTACTCGATATGCAGGAGAATCGCCTGGAGAAGGCAAAAGAGTTCGGCGCAGACCTCGTATTCAATCCGGGACAGTGTGATATTGATAAAGAAATCAAAGCACTTACCGATGGATACGGCTGTGACATTTATATCGAAGCAACTGGTAATCCGGCAAGTGTACGTCAGGGCCTTACGATCATCCGGAAGCTCGGTACCTTTGTAGAGTTCAGCGTATTCGGTTCTGAGACCACTGTTGACTGGTCTATCATCGGAGACCGCAAGGAGCTCGACATCAGAGGTTCTCACCTCAGCCCGTATGCATATCCGTTCGTCATCGAAAATATGCTCAAGGGTAACATCAAGACAAATGGCGTCGTATCCCACATCTTCAAGCTTGAGGACTGGGAGAAGGCATTTGAATATGCGACTGGAAAATATGGAGATTTTAAGGTTGCATTTACCTTTGACTGATCTGTCGCACAAGGATAACATTCGCACACTATATCTTTACCAGCGCTGCCCGTTTTTTGAAAATGAGCAGCGCCGGTTTTTATCGAAAGGGATTTTATTTATGAAATATTACATTGGTCTTGACAATGGCGGTACGACCACGAAAGCCGCCATCTTTGATAATCAGGGACATCAGTTGGGATGCTGCAGTGTGGCGACAGCGGCTCTCACGCCCAAACCGGAGTTTGTCGAGCGCGACATGGAAGAAATGTGGGACGCCAACTGCAGCGTCGTGCGCGTCGTGCTGGAGCAGACCGGTATCTCTGCCGATGACGTAGCCGGAATCGGCATCTGCGGGCATGGAAAAGGACTGTATCTGTGGGGAAAGGACGACAAACCGGTGCGCAATGGTATCATCTCCACGGACAACCGTGCCTACCGCGAGGTCGAGCGCTGGAAAGCGGACGGGACAGAGGAAAAGGTATTTGCCCTCTCCTGTCAGCATATCATGAACTGCCAGCCGGTCGCACTGCTGGCATGGCTGAAAATGCATGAGCCGGAAAACTATCAAAATATCCGTTATGTCTTTGAGTGCAAGGACTATGTGCGTTTCCGCCTGACCGGTGAGGCCCGCGCGGAGATCACCGACTACTCCGGTGCAAACTTCATGAACCTGCACACCCGCGCCTATGATCCGGAGCTGCTCCGGCTCTTTGGCATTGAGGAGATGGAACATGCCCTTCCGCCACTCTGTCGCGCCGATGAGATCGCGGGCTATGTGACAAAGGAAGCGGCTGAAAAATGCGGCCTGAAGGCAGGCACTCCGGTCGTTGGCGGTTTCTTTGATATCAACGCCTGCGCGATCGCGTCCGGCGTCATTTACCCGGATCTGATCTGCATGATCGCAGGTACCTGGTCCATCAACGAATACATCCGTAAAGAAGCCGTGCTGGACGGAAAAGTACAGATGAACTCCCTCTTCTGTCTCCCGGAATACTATCTGATCGAGGAGTCAAGCGCGACCTCTGCCGGAAACAATGAGTGGTTCATCAATCAGCTGCTCCCGGAGGTACGCAAGGAAGCAAAGAGCAGCGGCAAGAGCGTCTACGAAGTCGTAAACGGATGGGTCGGCGAAATCTCTCCGAATACGTTTGTACCGGTCTTCCTGCCGTTTTTGATGGCTTCGAATGTACATCCGAATGCGAAGGCTTCGTTCGTGGGACTCAATGTCTCCCACACCAGAAAGCACATGGCGCGCAGCGTCTATGAGGGCATCGCCTTCTGCCACCGCTATCATCTGGAAAAACTGCTCGCTACCATGGAAGAAAAGCCGCGTGCGATCCGTCTCTCCGGCGGCGCAGCCAAGTCCCCGGTATGGGCACAGATGTTCGCAGATGTCATGCAGCTCCCGATCGAGACGGTACAGGCCGAAGAAGCAGGTGCACTTGGCTGTGCGATCGCTTCCGCCGTCGCCACCGGTGCTTACGCATCCATGGATGAAGCGGTTGAGCACATGACCGTCGTGAGCCAGGCCATCGCCCCGAACCCGGAGCTCGCGGAAACCTATAACCGCAAGTATGAGCTCTATGTCAAGACCATTGAGTGTCTGGACGGGCTGTGGGATACGATGCAGAAGGTCGTAGAAAACAGCGAGGCATAAAAATATACCCCGGCAGTAAGAGCTGAAGTACTGTACACTTCTCCTTGCTGCCGGGGTATTCTATATTCACTTCATTCTGGGCCTGATCCACAAGCTTATTGATATTCCATAACCAATATTGCAGGCAAAACTACCTCATCTATGGTACAAGCACCTTACCACCCGACCGAATGCCTACTGCCACTTCCTGCATTTCCTTCAGGCAGGCATCGAAAAACATCCGGTACGACTCGCACCACAGATTTCTGTATATATTCTGTCCCGGCAATGCTTCGCGGCAGCGCTGACAGCCTCCACGGCACAGCGGATAATAGGTGCAGGCTTTGCAGGCCGGATCAAGTGCCATTGATCGCTCCACGAATCGGGTCTTTTGTCGTGCTTCATCCAGCTGTACGACCCGGTTCTCATTCAGATTTCCGAGCCGATAGTCGTCCAGCATATAGAAATCACACGGATAGACACTTCCATCCGCTTCTACTACATACTGGATACCACAGGTGCCGTAGTGATCGCAGGCCTCCGGTGGATAGCCGACGAGCATCCCGATCCAGTTTTCGAACTGACGGATGTAGGGCTGGCGGTTCTTCTTCCAGTCCCGGTACCAGAGGTGGAAAAGGCGGATCAGAAAATCGCCGTACTCTTCTGGTGAAATCACATACGCAGAATCAGACGGAGCCTGTCCAAGCGGTGGCAGACAGGCAATGTACTGTTGATACTTCCAGCCGCGGCGACGGTAGTCCTCGTAGATATCCTCGATCCATGCGGCGGTCTGAGTGTTTACAACAGTGAGAATATTAAAGTCGACATGATATCGTGTAAGCAGGTCTGCGGCACGCGATGCGTATTTATACGTTCCTGATTTTTTCATCCTTAGGTTCGACTCATTCTCTCGAACTTGTATAACATCATTTTTATCCGACCAGTTTTCTGTCTGTTTTTCCTTTTGTGCTAAAGATACTTCCTGATCTACGTCAGATATTTGTATTGTCCTTTCATCCTGCGCCAGTTTCCCATGCCGGTACGCATCGTGTGTCTCCTGCACGCCGTCGATCGAAAGCCCAATCAGAAACGAATGCTCCGCAAAAAACTGACACCACTTCTCATTCAGCGCATACCCGTTCGTCTGCAGTGCATTGTGAACGTGAATCCCTTTTCGGTTGTATTTCTCCTGCAGCTCGACTGCTTTTTCAAAAAAGGCAAGTCCCCGCAGAGTCGGCTCCCCGCCCTGGTAGGAGAATGAAATCTCCCGGTCCGCATTTGGCATCGTCTTTCGGATTACATTCTGCAAAGTCTCCTCGGACATAAATCCATAGGAAGCCTGCGTGCGCTGCTCCATCTCATCGCAGTAAAAGCAGTAGTCGCAGTGCATATTACACTGGCCGGAAGCCGGTTTGAGCATGACGCTGAGTGAGTGCATAGTGACTCCTTTCTTTATTTTTACAACTCTTTCTTCATTTTATAATTTCTAAATATTTCATATTATATATAATATGTCTGACAAATATCTTCTGTAAAATTTGTGTCTTCGTTTATCCAGGCTTTTATCTGAATAAGAGTGGTTGTTCGCCATATCAACCGGTGAAAGGAAAAATGTATTTAGTATCTCATTTTTCTAACTTCTTCATTTTCTCTTCATCCAGCGTACCGCTCTTCGTAAAATATGGCACATCCAGCTCGGAAATCTTCACGACTTCTTCTTTCGCGATCGCACGCGCCACCTCTTCTTCCAGACTCACGAATTCCCCGTCCTGCTCCTTCGGGAACATCGGCGGATTGTTTTCCCGGTAGAAGAACGGCTGCATCTCATCCAGTACGATCAGCTCATCGTCCTTCACATAGCCTTCCAGACCATACCGCTTCTCCTGCTCCACCAGCGCTGCGTGGAGTTCCTCGCGCGCTGCAAGCGCGCCTTCGCATGCCTCTCCTGTGGCAAGCAGGTTCGTCGTCTCGTCCGGGTCGTTGATCATATCGAACAGTTCCTCTTTGCCACCGCCATAATAATAGGTATACTTGTACTGCCCGTTCCGGATGCTCGCCCAGCGACGGGAGCCATGCGCATGCTCCACGTACTGCTTTGTCCGATCTTTAAAGCCGGACTTTTTCAGCACCGACTCACCCGGAAGGATCGCCGGATTCGGATAAGCCACACCAGCCGCATCGAGCACCGTCGGCAGAATGTCATTCAGATCCACAAACCGTGTGTCAACCTCGCCGCCCTTGAACACTTCCGGATACCGGACGATAAACGGCACGCGTGCAGAACTGTCGTATGGCAGGAATTTCTGATAAGTCCCGTAGTCTCCGAGCATTTCTCCGTGGTCACTCGTAAAAATAATCAGTGTATTGTCGTACTCTCCCATGTCTTTGAGCTGCTGCAGAATTTTTCCGATGTTGTAATCTACAAACGAAATGGATGCGAAATAGAGCTCCCGTGCACGGCGCAGATATGCCTCTGTCGGATAGTCCGCGATATTTTTATTCTCCTCTGCCAGTGCCGAAAGCGGTGTCTTCGATACTTTCAAAGGCGGAAGTTCCTTTCCTTTATACAGATCTGCCCAATTCTCCGGCACATCAAACGGCGGATGCGGCGCGATAAAGCTGCTCCACAAAAAGAACGGACGCTTTCCGGCATTTTGTTTTATATGATAAATGCTTCGCTCACTCACCCACGAAGACCCGTGATACTGCTCCGGCAGCAACGAGCGCTGCGGCAGCATATAAAGCAGGTGACGCACGCCATGAATGCTCTGAATATCCCCATAGCCGTGCTCCTTCAGATACAGCGCATACTCATCGTCCTGCTGGTGACGCGGAATCTCGTCCATCAGCTCCAGCTTCGTGATACCGTTGTGTCTGCGGTACGGCTGAAAATGCATTTTTCCGACCGCGATCGTGTCATAGCCCGCATCCGAGAGCAGCTGTGGAAAGGTCGGCAGATCATACGGGATCACCCGTGGATTGTCATCAAAATAATTGTCGTCAAAGCCATGATAGCGTGCCGGAAGCCCGGTGATAATGTTGTGCCGCGCTGCCATGCAGACCGGATTCGGCGAATAGGCATTCGGAAAGCTGCATCCCTCCCGTACCAGCTGATCCAGATTCGGTGTGTACATATAGTCGTAGCCCATCGCAGCGATCGTGTCGTAGCGCTGCTGGTCCGTCGTGATAAGTAAAATATTAGGTTGTCTGCTCATAAAAAGAATCCCCCTCTTTTGTATTATCAAAGCGGTTAAAGCGCCGATGCCGCCACATTCAGTACGCCCGCCAGTACCATCACCCAGATCGGATTCATCTTCCGCTTCTGCAACAGTACGAGCGAGATCGCAAATATCACGACCAGCTTCCAGTTCGTCGTCCCAAAGGCGATCGCCTCCTTGCTGCCCCAGAATGCGCTGATCAGGATCGAGATGCCGGCGGATGCGATCATCGCCACCACCGCCGGGCGCAAAGAATTCAAGATGCCCTGCAGCATTGCCATATTCCGGTATTTCAGGTACAGCTTCGCGATGACTGTCACAATGATACACGACGGCAGGATACAGCCCGCAGTCGCCGCCAGAGCGCCCGGAATGCCTGCGATCTTAATGCCGACAAACGTCGCGGAATTGACCGCGATCGGCCCCGGCGTCATCTGTGAGATCGTGATCAGATCGGTAAACTCGGACATCGACAGCCAGCCATGCAGCGTCACGACCTGATCCTGAATGAGCGGCATTGCCGCATAGCCACCGCCAAAGCTGAATGCCCCGATCTGTAAAAAGCTTAAAAATAACTGTAGATAAATCACTGTACACTCCTCTTTCTGGCGGCAAGCGTCCGCAACGCTCCGAGCACGCCACACACGATCACAATAAATACTACATTCACTCCGAACACACAGGAAGCCAGAAATGCGCCGGCCATGATCATCAAAGAGATGACATTTTTCTCCTGTACAATACCTGCGCCCATCTCATACGTCACCGATGCGATGACCGCGCCGACGCCCGCCTGCATCCCCTCCAGCATTTTTCCGACAATCACATTGCTGCGGAATGCATTGTAGCAGACGGATACGAGCGCAATGATGACAAACGGTGGAATGATCGTCCCGAGAATCGCTACCGCCACACCGAGCAGCCCGGCCAGCTTATATCCGACCACGATGGCCCCATTGACCGCAATCGGTCCCGGTGCAGACTGCGCGATCGCTACCAGATCCAGCATCTCATTTTCCTCAATCCAGTGGTACTGATCCACAAATTTTTTCTTCATCAGCGTGACGATCACATAGCCGCCGCCAAATGTAAATGCACTCAGGTACAGCGTCGATAAAAACAGCTTTCTGAGCACCGTTTTCTTATCTTCCATGCTGTGTACTCCTTACTTATGCTTTGATTTTCTACTTCGTTCTCATCGCCAGCAGCGCAGCCCCGGTCGCGGTCTCCTCTTTTTTATCGGTCAGGCAGGCGTCTCTTCCAAACAGTTCTGCACAGAGCTTCCGCAGGAGTGGATTGTTGCGAAGGGCGTTGCCGCACAGGAGCAGGCGGCCTTGTTCCGGATCGACATCCATTTTCTGATAAGCCTCATGCAGCTCCATCAGAACGCCCCGGTAAAAGCCGAGCACAAGTGTCCCCATTGTCAGGTTCGTCATCGTGATGCCATCGATGCTGCCGCGCAGGGACGGATTCGCCCGCGTTCCACGAAACAGGGTACGGACGTTCAGCGCTTCCATCCCCTGCTCTGCTTCTCTTGCCTCGTTTGCAGCCGCCATCATGTAGCCAAACATCTCATCACGGGAGACCGTATCTTTGCACCGCGCACACACATCGCAGAAAAAGTCATTGAGCATCCGAAAGGAAGTCCCGCCGCAGAGCCCGGCTCCAAGGAGCAGATACTTTCCTCCCACGTAAGGACGGCACTCCAGCGTCTGATCTTCCGGAATGGCCTCACTGATCTTTGATATCTGGCTGGATGTACCGATGTTCAGCACAATGTCCTGCTCACTCTCACACAGTCCTAAAATTCCGGCCTGATTGTCCCCGATTGGGATCATTACCTCAATGCCGTCTTCCGTACGCCCGATCACTTCTTCTCCTCGTACCACCTCCGGCAGAATCGCCGGATCGATACCGGCCTTGCGGCATGCCCTCTCATCAAAGCTGCCACGCCGGATATCGAAGAGTCCGAAACTGGCTGCGTTGGTCGGATGGGTCATTGGATGCCTGCTGCCGGTGAGCCGCATCGCCACATAATCCATGATTGTCGTCAGGGACGCTGCCTGCTCCGGCACCAGATGGTTTTGCACATTGTAAAAATGCGTCGTCAGTCCGTATCCGGTCGCCATCGCATAACCGCTTCGCGCACGGAGTTCCTGCGCATAAGTACTGCCTTCCCGGTAAGTCTGGTTGCCCCGCTCATCCTCCCACGTCGTAAGAGGAGAGATGGCACATCCGTTTTCATCTACATACAGCATGCCATGCATCTGGCCGGTGATACCAATGCGCCGCACATCCGGCCATGCCTTCCGGTATTCCGCGACAAGACTGGTGCATTTTTCCAGAATCCGGTCTGCATCCTGCATGCGCTCCCAATCCTGGCCTGAAATCGCCGTATCGTTCGGCAGCGTCTTCGCCGCCACCTGTATCTTTGTCTCCTCATCCAGCACGACGGAGCTGATCGATGTCGTACCGATGTCAATTCCAATTATTTTCATACGATCTCCTTTTATCACTCATACACAAATCTTTTCTACTTCTCCACCAGCACAATCTTCTCCCATTTTCCCTGCAGATAGCGCAGTACGCAGACCGCGCCGGTGATGAACCAGGTCAGACCGGTCGTGTACCAGACAGCCCAGTAGCCGAGCGCCGGAATGCCCGCGAGCAGAATCGAAAAGCCAACTCTTCCGACGACCTCCGCCAGTCCGCTGACAAATGCAAACGCCGAATCACCTGCTCCATTTAAAAGGCTGCGCGTAATATAAATCATTCCCAGCGGAATATAGAAAAGACTCGTGATCCGGATCGCACGGCCGCCGATCGCGATGACGTTTGCATCCTTGACAAACAGACGGACAAACGCTTCTCCGGCAAGGAACATGATCCCACACATAATCACGCTGAACACGATGACCAGAAGCGTCGATTTCCGGTAGCCTCTGCGGACGCGGGACGGATTGCCTGCCCCGATGTTCTGCGCTGCAAACGTGGCAAGCGCCGTCGCCAGAGAATTGTACGGCTGCTGCACGAGCTGCTCGATCCGGGAAGTCGCCGTGAACGCTGCGATGACATCCGAACCGAACCGGTTGATGATGCTCTGCAGTGCCACACAGGAAAATGCGATCAGACTGCCCTGTGCACCAAACGGAATGCCGAGGCGCAGACATTTTTTCATAAGCATCGGATCCGGCCGGAAGTTCTCTTTTGTCAGCCGGAAGTACGGATTTTTCTTTACCGCATACACGATACACCCAAGCGCCGAGAGCAGCTGTGCGATAATCGTCGCAATTGCAACGCCGGCCACTCCCATATGGAACACGACGACAAGCAGCAGATCTCCAATCACATTCAGCACGCTGGCCACCACAAGGAAAATCAATGGCGTCGTCGAATCACCGAGTGACTGCAGCATCGCCGCAATGCCATTGTACATCACGACCGATATGATACCGCCACAGACAATCCGTGTATAGAGCAGCGCATCGTCAAAAATTTCCTGCGGCGTATTTAAAAGCTCCAGAATAGTTCTGGAGAACAGCACGGAAACAAGGCTGACGAGGACGCCCATACCAAGCAGCAGATACACCGAGTTGCCGAGCGCATCCTTGACCCGCTTTTCATTTTTCATGCCGAAATACTGAGACATCAGCACGCCTGCTCCGGTCGCAAATCCGTTGCAGAGCGCAAAGTACAGAAAATTCAATGACGACGTCATGCCGACCGCCGCCAGCGCATTCGTTCCGACGTAGTTGCCGACTACGATCGAATCGACCATGTTGTAAAACTGCTGAAAAATATTTCCGACCAGCATCGGCAGGGAAAAGCGCAGCAGAAGCGGCAGCTCCTTTCCGGTCGTCATATCTTTTACGTATTGTTTTGCCATGTGTTCTCCCTCTTCTTTTTTCATAAATAAGCAAATATCCGGCGCAGGAGCATCCGCTTTTGATGCTCTCATACGCCGGATTCAGGCTATATTTTATACAGTTTTTCTCAAAAGTCAATCAAATTTTTCCAGATACTCTTCGAAAACATCCAGCGCACGCTCTACCGGCTCCGGTGAGGACATATCGACGCCGCAGAGCTTCAGCAGATCGATCGGATCCATCGAGCTTCCACCGCTCAGGAATTTTTTGTAATTCTCGACGCTGCCCGGCTCCCCTGCGAGGATCTTGCTGCTGATCGCGATCGCCGCCGCGAATCCGGTCGCATACTGGTAGACATAGAACGGTGTGTAGAAATGCGGGATCCGCTGCCATTCGTAAGCGATGTCCTCATCTACTTCCATCGCCGCCCCAAAGTACCGACGGTTCAGCTCATAATACTGCCCACAAAGTGCCTCGGAAGTCAGTGTCTCACCGCGCTGTACTGCCGCATGCGTGTCGCGCTCAAATTCCGCGAACATCGTCTGGCGGAACATCGTGGACTTGAACTGATCCAGAAAATAGTTGATCAGATAGCGACGCTCCTGCTCATCCTCCGTCCGATCCAGCAGATCATGAATCAGCAGCGCCTCATTGCAGGTGGACGCCACCTCCGCCACAAAAATCCGATACCCGGAATAGCGGTATGGCTGTGTGTGGTTCGAATACCACGAGTGGATGGAATGCCCCATCTCATGTGCCAGCGTAAAGACATCGGCCAGCGTGCCATGATAGTTCAGCAGCACATACGGATGGGACTGATACGTTCCCCACGAATAAGCTCCGGTACGCTTCCCCTCATTCTCATAGATATCGATCCAGCGACTGTCAAATCCCTTCCGCAACAGATCCAGATAGTCTTCCCCGAGCGGTGCCAGGCCGCGCAGCACGATCTCCTTTGCTTCCTCAAAGGAATAGTGCTGATCCGGGCTATCTACCATCGGCACATAATTGTCATACATGTGCAGTGTCTCCACTCCGAGCAGCTTTTTGCGCAGCTCTACATAGTGGTGCATCGCCGGAAGCCTGCGGTTGATCGTCTCTATCAGGTTCTCATAGACGGATACCGGAATGGCACTCGCATCCAATGCCTGCTGCATCGCATTTTCGTAGCGGTGCTCCTTTGCCATCACGTCTGCCTGCTTTGCGTTTGCATAGTACATCGCTGCGATCGTATTGCGATACTGACGGTAGACAGAATATAACGCATGGAAGGCGTTCTCCCGCAAGGTGCGGTCGCGGCTCTCCATATAGGAAATGTAGCTTCCGATCGTCAGCGTATGCTTCTCGCCATTTGCATCTTCGATATCCGGGAAGCGGATATCCGCATTATTGAACATCGAAAAAATATTTGCCGGCGCATCGGCCAGCTCACTCATCCGCGCCAACAGCTCTTCCGTTTTCGCATCCAGAATGTGGTCGCGCATCCTTGTGATCTCCTCGATCTGCCTGCGGTATCCTTCCAGCTTCGGCTCCTCCGCATAATACTGTGCCAGTCGCGCTTCCGGCAATGCCAGCAGCTCCGGCTGCAGCCAGGACGTGCTCTGCATCATCTGCACGCCAAGTGTCTGCACCTCACCGGTCAGCTTCTGGTATACCGCATTTCCGGTATCTTCATGGTATTTCTGATTCGCATAGACCGCCAGCTCCGAGTAAATCATGCTGATCTGCTCATCGAGCATCAGGGTCTGCAGCAAATGCTCTGCATCCTTTTCCAGCGTCCCCTGCAGCGCCTCGTATTCTTTTAAAAGTGCCTGTACCTTCTGCACATCGGCTTCATAAGCCTCCATGGAAGCATAGATATCTTCCATTTTCCACGTATTTTCTACTTTCTGTTCGGATCGTTTCATATCACACACCGGTTTCCTTTCTTAACCTTACCGCTCCTCCCGGAAATACGACTGTCCGAGTGAGCTTGGCGGCTGGTTCTCCCGCTTGTTGCGCATGCTCGTGAGCACGAGTACGACGAGCGTGACGATGTACGGGATCATCTTATAAAGCTCCTGATATTCCATGTGATCCATGCCGGTCGGCAGATACAGATACAGGATGTAAAGTCCGCCGAAAAAGATCGAGGCAAAAATGCTCACGAACGGACGCCAGATCGTAAAAATGACGAGTGCGATCGCCAGCCAGCCGCGGTCACCGAACGCATCATTTGACCATACGCCGCATGCGTAGTCCATGACATAGTACAGTCCGCCAAGACCTGCGATCATACAGCCGATGCAGGTCGCCTTGTATTTATACTTCGTGACGTTGATACCCGCCGCGTCTGCCGTACCCGGATTCTCACCAACCGCGCGCAGATGCAGTCCGACGCGCGTGTGCTTCAATACATATGCGCAGACGATAGCGATCAAAATCGCCACATATGCCAGAAATCCATAGGAAAAGAATACTTTTCCGACCCATCCGAGCTTCCCTGCAAACGGGAGCGATTTGCTGAAATATCCGCTCGTCGCAGACAACGCGATCGACGGCACATCACTTCCGGAGAGCTTGATCAGCGAGCCGCCGAAGAAGTTTCCGAAGCCGACACCGAAGGTCGTCATCGCCAGACCTGTCACGTTCTGATTGGCCCGTAAAGTAACGGTCAGGAAGCAGTACAGAAGCCCCATGCAAAGCGATCCTACAAGGCAGCACAGAAGCGGAATCAGAATCGCCAGCGCGCCATTCATATCTGCCGGATCTACCGACTGCTCATAGAAAAAGGAACCCATGACACCGCTGATCGCGCCCACATACATGACGCCCGGAATACCAAGGTTCAGATTACCCGATTTTTCCGTCAGAATTTCTCCGGTGCTTCCGAACAGGAGCGGAATGCCCTGTACGACGGCACGCGGGATAAATGCAACAAGATTAATCATTTACGATCATCCTCCTCTCCGGCTTTTTGCGGAAGTGAATCTGATAAGCAATGAAAAATTCACATCCAATAATAAAGAACAGAATAATTCCGGTCAGGATATCCGCAAACGACTGGTTCAGTCCGAATGTCGTGGAAATCTCGCTCGCTCCACGGTTCAGGAAAATGATCAGAAAGCTCGTAGCGATCATCGTAAACGGATTAAATTTTGCCATCCAGGATACCAGAACCGCCGTGAAGCCCTGCCCGTTGGCGATCGTCGTCGTCACCGTATGATTGATGCCACCGACGAGCAAGAGGCCTACCAGACCACAGATCGCACCGGAGAGCAGCATCGTACGGATGATGACCTTCTCGACCTTGATGCCGACGTAGCGGGCCGTCCGCTCACTCTCCCCGACGACTTCGATCTCATATCCATGCTTGCTGTACGTCAGATAAATATACATGAGCACCGTCACAAGCACTGCCACGACAATGCTCAGCAGGTACTTTGATCCGCCGATCTCCGGCAGCCATCCGACATTCGTGTTCTGGTTGATGATACCGATCTTGCCGGAGCCCTTTGGCATCTCCCATACGATCGTATAGAATGCGACGAGCTGCGTCGCGATGTAGTTCATCATCAACGTGGACAACGTCTCGTTCGTGTTCCATTTTGCTTTAAAGAACGCCGGGATCAGTCCCCAGATCGCGCCTGCGCCAAGGCTGCATACGATCATCAGCAGGATCACGACTACGTTTGGCACTTTATCCGCCAGCGTGATCATGCAGACCGCTGCTGCCAGACCACCGATCAGCACCTGTCCCTCGCCTCCGATGTTCCAGAAACGCATCCGGAACGCCGGTGTCAGTGCCAGCGAGATCAACAGCAGGATCGCAATATTCTGAAAGGTGATCCACGTTTTTCTGGCTGTCCCGAACGCCCCCAAAAAGATGGAGACATATACCTGAATCGGATTGATACCGGTCAGGATCGTCGTCACGACCGCGCAGACGATCAATGCTGCCAGAATCGCGATCAGCCGGATGCCCAAGGATTTATACCATGGCAACGCATCCCGCTTTACAATATGAAAAAGAGGATCCTTCGCTTTATTCATGCCCTGTACCTCCAATCTGGGTCATCATGCTTCCGACCGTATTTTTATCGGTCGTTCTTCCGTCCACAATTCCACTGACCTCACCGCCACAGAGTACGAGGATACGGTCTGCCAGTTCCAGCAGCACATCCAGATCCTCTCCGACAAAAATGACCGCAGAACCTTTTTCCTTCTGCTCGTTGATCAGATTGTAAATGGTATAGGAAGAATTGATATCAAGTCCGCGTACCGCATAGGCCGTCATCAGCACCGTCGGGCAGGAAGAAATCTCTCGTCCGACCAGTACCTTCTGCACATTTCCACCCGACAGGCGGCGCACCGGTGTGGATAATCCAGGTGTCACGACCTCCAGATCGTTGACAACGGTCTGCGCCAGATCCTTCGGCGTCTTCCGGTCTGTAAACATCGACCGGCCATTGCGGAAGGAACGCAGCATCATATTGTCAGTCAGGTCCATATCCCCGACAAGCCCCATGCCGAGCCGGTCCTCCGGGACAAAGGAAAGTGCCACACCCATGTCCATGATCTTCCTCGGATCTTTTCCGATCAGCTCCTCCGCACTTCCGTCGTCGTTGATGTAGGTGATACTTCCGCTCTCGGTCACCTGCAATCCGGCAATCGATTCCAGAAGCTCTTTCTGTCCACAGCCGGAAATACCGGCGATTCCGAGGATCTCTCCGCTGCGCGCCTCGAAGGAGACATTTTTCAGCTTGTAAATGCCGTCCTCATCTTTGACCGACAGTCCCTCAACTTTCAGACGCGGCTTCGGATTCACCGGCTCCGGGCGTGCGATGTTCAACGTCACCTTATGACCAACCATCATGTCCGTCATCTCCTGTGCATTCGTCTCCTTTGTCGCCATATCGCCGACGAAACAGCCCCGGCGCAGTACCGCCACACGGTCAGACAGGCTCTCGACCTCATGCATTTTGTGGGTGATGATGATGATCGCCTTGCCGTCGTTCCGCATATTCCGCAGAACAGCGAAGAGCTTCTCGGTCTCCTGCGGCGTCAGTACGGCAGTCGGCTCGTCCAGAATCAGGATGTCCGCTCCCCGGTACAGCACCTTGATGATCTCGACGGTCTGTTTCTGTGACACGGACATACTGTAAATTTTCTGATCCGGATCCACATCGAAACCATATTTGTCGCAGATGTTGCGAATCTTCTCCGATGTCTTTTTCAGATTCAGGCGCCCCTTCATGCCAAGCGCCACATTCTCCGCCGCGCTCAGGACATCGATCAGCTTGAAATGCTGATGCACCATGCCGATTCCACACGCATAGGCATCCTTTGGTGAACGGATCACCGTCTCCTTCCCATTGATAAAAATCTGCCCCTCATCCGGAAAATAAATACCGGACAGCATGTTCATCAGTGTCGTCTTGCCGCTTCCGTTCTCTCCGAGCAGCGCCAGGATCTCCCCGCGGTAAATGTCCAGATTCACTTTATCATTTGCCACGACCGGTCCGAAGCTTTTTGTAATATTTCTTAAGGATACTGCAGCTGTCTTACTCTCCAAATGGATATCCTCCTTCCTTTTCCCTTGCAGGCAACAAAACCGGGCGATGTATCACCACCCGGTTTCTGTGCTGTCTTTTCTGCTCCGTCAGACAGCCCCCCTGTCTGGCAGAAACTTCTTCGAATCTTCCTTTACCTGATTAGAACGCGGTATCCAGAAGGTCAATGCCATCGATCTTGACATCAAAGTATGGTGCGGAACGGAATTCGGACTCATGGAAATATCCGTCGGATACTGCCTCATGGTCTCCCTCATAATCGGCATCGGTGTCTACATCTGCCATGTAGCTCTCAAGCGCTTTGCCATCTACGGTAAACGTAGATGTATCAAATACGTGAAGCTCGCCGGACTCCAGCTTTGCCTTTGTGTCATCGATCGCTTCCTGGGTACCCTCTGCTGCGGTCTTTCCAAGGCTGGTCAGCTCTACCGATCCGGTCTCAAGATTGCCGGTCCAGTCGGTATCGATCGCGTCGCCGCTTGCAACACAGCCCATTGCATACTCAAAATACGGCTCCCAGTTGATTCTGGAAGATACAAGGAACGTCTCCGGGCATGCGCTCTCGGTGCTTCCGTTGTAGGATACGTCCGGAACACCGGCGGTCTCACATGCGGTCGGCGCACCCATGGAGTCTGCATGCTGGCTGATCAGTACACAGCCATCCTCGATCAGCTTGTTCGCGCCTTCTTTCTCAGCGGTCTCATCGTACCAGGAACCGGTGAAGGTAACTTCCATCGTAGCGGTCGGGCATACCGAACGTGCGCCAAGGAAGTAAGAGGTATATCCGGAAATAACCTCTGCATACGTATAAGCGCCGACATAGCCCATCTTCGCCTGATCCTCGGTAATCGTGCCATCTGCGATCATCTCATTGAGCTTCATGCCTGCCGCTACACCTGCAAGGTAACGTCCCTCATAAATCGAAGCGAATGCATTGTGGAAATTGTCCAGACCCTCGGTGTGTGCCTTTGTACCGGTCGCATGGCAGAACTGAACATCCGGGAACTCTTTTGCCGCCTCGATGATGTAGTCCTCATGTCCGAAGCTGTCTGCAAATACGAAATTGCAGCCCTGGTCTGCAAGCTCACATGCTGCGTCATACGCTTCCTGGCCCTCCGGAATTCCGGTCTTGGCTACATACTCGATGCCCATTTTTTCACAGGCTTCTTTTGCTGCATTGATGAAGTTCAGGTCATACGTGGAATTCTCGTCATGCAGGAAAATAAATCCGGCCTTCACCGTTGTCTCCTCCGCATTGACTGCAACACCGGTACATGCTCCGAGCGTTGCGATCACAGATGCTGCCGCGATCAGTTTTACACACTTTTTCATTTCCTTTTCTCCTTCGATTGAATTATTGTGGTGTCAGATCCGTACCTTCTGGCGTCAGACGCTCTTTTGCATTTTCGGGCAAAAAAAGCAGATGTACGATCCAGTACATCTGCAGATAAACAAACTCCATCCACCCAATAGTCGCAACTGAACGGCGTGCGGTAGAAACGTCTGAACCATCTTCACAGACCTATATCGGATAACACTACTTGTCTTAAAGTCTAGCAACTTTCCATGCACTTGTCAAACAAATTGGAGCCCGAAAAAACTTTTCGGTACAAATGTCAAAAAAACGACCGTTTTTGCGGAACCATTCGTCATTCCGACAAGTCTTTTTCCTCCCAGAGACGTTCGATCGTCGCCCACACTTCTTCCACGCCCTGCTTTGTCTGTGCGGAAAACGGGATGATCGTTGTCCCAGGCTTTACGGAAAGCCCTTCCCGGATCAGCTTGACCTGCTTCTGTACCTGACTTCGCTTGATCTTGTCGAGCTTTGTCGCGATGATGATCGGCGCAAAACCGTTCTGACAGATCCAGTCGTACATGATCGCATCATTCTTGCCCGGCTCATGCCGGATGTCAATCAGCAAAAAGACGGCCTTCAGCTGCTTCGAACCATGCAGATACCGCTCGATCAGCTTTCCCCATTTTTCCTTTTCACTCTGCGGCACCTTCGCATAGCCGTACCCCGGCAAATCGACCAGGTACTCCGCCTGATTGATCCGGTAAAAATTGATCGTCTGCGTCTTGCCCGGCTGGGAGCTCGTGCGCGCCAGCGCCTTGCGATTTACAAGGCTGTTGATCAGCGACGACTTCCCGACATTTGATTTTCCCGCAAATGCGACCTCCGGGTATGCATTTTCCGGAAGCTTACTTGTGATTCCACACACTGTTTCCAATTCTACCTGCTTAATTACCATATCTGTTCTTCCTCCGATCCCCGGTATTGCTCCGTTCTCTCCGTTTCTGCTGTCCTTCTGCTTTCTCTTTGTCCAAAATTTTCAGGCTGCTCCATCCCATATCTTTATCTGAGTCAGACAATTTCTTCCATCCGTTACAGGAGCTGCTGACAGGGCCGGTCACACTACTTGCTCATACCAGTTTCTTATATATGTTCCAGCGCCACCTTCAGCACATCCCGCATCGACTCTGCGTATACGATCTCCATGCCGTGCTTGATCTCCTCAGAGATCTCCTCGACGTCCGGCTTGTTCTCTGCCGGGACGATGACGGTGTGCATACCGGCGCGGTTCGCTGCGAGCAGCTTCTCCTTCAGGCCGCCGATCGGCAGTACCCGCCCGCGAAGCGTGATCTCACCGGTCATCGCCACATCGGCGCGCACCGGAATCTCTGTGACCGCCGATAAGATCGCCGTCGCCATCGTGATGCCGGCGGACGGGCCATCCTTTGGCACCGCACCTTCCGGAATATGAATATGGATGTCATTCTTCGCAAAAAAATCCGCATCAATGTGATAGCGTCCGCTCAGTGACCGCACATAGCTGATCGCCGTGCGGGCAGACTCCTTCATCACGTCGCCCAACTGTCCGGTGAGCAGGAACTCGCCCTTACCCGGCATCGTATTTACTTCGATCTGTAACGTATCGCCGCCTACACTGGTCCACGCAAGGCCACGCACGATACCGACATCGCTCTTCTTGTTCCGGCGGTTGACTGAGAAAATCTTCTTACCCAGATATTTCTCCAGGTTTTTCTCGGATACTTTTACGGATTCCTCCTTTTCCTCCAAAATCTGTCTGGCCGCCTTCCGGCAGATCTCGCCGATCCGGCGTTCCAGCTGCCGCACGCCGGCCTCCCGTGTATAAGATTCGATGATCGCCATCAGGGCCGGCTTTGTGATCGTAAGCTGTGCCTTCGTCAATCCGTTGCGCTCCAGCTGCTTCGGAATCAGGTGCTCCCTTGCGATATGGTATTTCTCATTTGACGTATAGCTCGTGATCTCAATGATCTCCATGCGGTCCAGCAGCGGACGCGGAATCGTGTGCAGGTCGTTCGCGGTCGCAACAAACATCACATGCGATAAATCAATCGGCAGCTCCACATAGTGATCCCGGAAACGGCTGTTCTGCTCAGAATCCAGCACCTCCAGCAGTGCCGAAGCCGTATCGCCCTTATAGTCGCTGCTCACCTTATCAATCTCATCGAGCAGCATGAGCGGATTCTTGACACCTGCCTGGCGCAGTCCGTTGGCCAGACGTCCCGGCATCGCTCCGACATAGGTGCGCCTGTGCCCGCGGATTTCCGCCTCATCCCGCACACCTCCAAGGCTGATCCGGACATACTTTTTATCCAAAGCACGCGCGATCGATCGGGCAATCGACGTCTTTCCGGTACCAGGTGGTCCGACCAGGCAGAGAATCGGACTGTCGCCGCCTTTTGCCAGTACACGCACTGCGAGGAATTCCAGCACACGCTCCTTGACCTTCTCCAGCCCGTAGTGATCCTCATCGAGAATCCTTGCTGCATTTTTCAGATCCTGATTGTCCTCGGACTCTTTGTCCCACGGAAGTTCCAGCAGTGTCTCAATATAGCCGCGCAGAACGGAATTCTCCGCATTGTTGCTGCCAACGCCGCGCAGACGGTCTGCTTCTTTGATGATGCGTGCCTTGACTTCGTCAGAGGCTTCCAGCTCCTTTGCCTGCTGTTTATATTTTTCTACATCTGAGAGCAGCGTATCCTCGCCGAGTTCTTCCTGAATGACCTTGATCTGTTCACGCAGGATGTACTCCTTCTGATTCTTGTCCACACGTTCCCGGACTTTCTGCTGAATCTCATTGCGAATCTGCAGAATTTCGATCTCATTTGCTATGATCTGGTAAAGGCGGTCATAACGTTCCATCAGTCCATTGGCCTCTAAGAGCTGCTGCCGCTCCTGATAATGCAGCGGAAGCCGTGCACATACCTGCTCCACCAGATCTTCCAGAACGTCGAGCTCCAGCAGTGCACCGAGCAGCTCTTTTCCAAACTTCTGGTTCATCTGTGCATAACGCTTCAGAAGATCCTGCAATGCCCGCTGCATCGCCAGCTCCGTATTTCGGTCCAGATCGTACGCCTCTTCCTCCAATAGCTCGATCTCGCCTGCCAGATATCCTCCGGCCTCCTGCATGGAAATGAGACGTGCCCGCTGCATTCCCTCTACCATGACACGCACAATTCCTTTCGGCATCTTCGTGACGGTACGAATCTCTGCTGCCACGCCGATCGGATACAGCCCCTCTGCCTGCGGGCGATCTTCCTCCGGATCCTGCTGCGTTACGAGAAAAATCATCTTGGCCTGATCCATCGCCGCCTCCACCGCACGGATGGATGACTCACGGCTGATATCAAAATTGACCACCATCGCCGGCAGTACCGTCAGGCCGCGCAGCGGAATCATTGGCGTTACTCTTCTTCCTTCTTCCATCTTGTGTCTCCTTATTAAAGCGGATATTCGCAATCCGCTTCGCTACTTGCTTGATTCGGAGCAAAGCGGATATTCGCAATCCGCTCCGCTACTTGTAGGATCATAAGGAATCCTCCCGCAAGCGGGTCCCTCCTTATGATATGTCATAAACGAGCAGCTGCTTCGCAGCTTATCAGGAGTGGCTCATACCACTCCTGATACAAGCAAGTACCTTGCTTGGCTCGTTTAAAAAAGCTGCCACAGAAGCAGACTTGCTTGCTCTCGTCTGTTCTGCGGCAGCTATACTCTGACTTATGCGGTCTCCGTCTCTTCAACGACGCCAAGCCGGCGTCTCCTCCTGCCACGCACATCTTCACGGTAGGTCAGTTCCGGCTCTGCCGTACCTTCCACCGCTTCCTTTGTAATCGTGCAGGTCGCGATCTTCTCGTCCGACGGAATGCGGAACATCAGCTCCTGCATCACGCCTTCCATGATCGCGCGCAGTCCCCGCGCTCCGGTACGGCGCTTGATCGTCTTCTCCGCGATGGCCTCGACGGCCTCCGGAGTAAACGTCAGCTCCACATCGTCCAGTCCGATCAGACCCTGATACTGCTTGATCAGCGCGTTCTTCGGCTCGGTCAGGATCCGTACCAGTGCATCTTTATCCAGCTCATCCAGCGATACAACGACCGGCACACGGCCCATGAACTCCGGAATCATACCGAACTTGATAAAGTCCTGCGGAAGCGCTTTTTTGAGCACTTCACCGACGTTGTGCTTCTCCTTTTCGGTAAGCTCGGAATTGAATCCGATGCCCTTCTTGTCCAGTCGGGAAGAAATGATCTTTTCCAGACCTTCAAATGCACCGCCACAGATAAAGAGAATGTTCGTCGTGTCGATCTGAATCAGCTCCTGATGCGGATGCTTTCTTCCACCCTGCGGCGGTACGGAAGCAACCGTTCCCTCCAGGATCTTCAGCAGCGCCTGCTGTACACCCTCTCCGGAAACGTCACGTGTAATCGATGCATTTTCCGACTTTCTCGTAATCTTGTCGATCTCATCGATATAGATGATACCATGCTCTGCCTTTTTGATATCATAGTCTGCTGCCTGAATGATCTTGAGCAGGATATTTTCCACATCCTCACCCACATATCCGGCCTCTGTCAGAGACGTCGCATCTGCGATCGCAAACGGTACATTCAGCAGTCTCGCCAAGGTCTGTGCCAGCATCGTCTTTCCGGAACCAGTCGGTCCAAGCATCAGAATGTTGCTCTTCTGTACTTCCACATCCAGATATTTTCCGCTCGTGATACGCTTGTAATGATTGTACACCGCGACAGCCAGTGCTTTCTTTGCCTCATCCTGTCCGATGACGTACTCATCCAGAAAATCCTTGATCTCCATCGGCTTCTGAAGATTGATCGCGTACTCTCCATCCGGAGCATACTCCTCATCCATCTCTTCCTCGATGATCTCTGAGCAGATTTCCACACACTCATCGCAAATATATACCCCGTTCGGACCAGCTATGAGCTTGTGTACCTGATCCTCTGTCTTGTTGCAGAAGGAGCATCTGATTTTGTCATTGTTTTTCCCCGGCATGTTTCCACCTCTTATATTTCACTAAGCTTCGAGTCAAAGCAGATATACAGGCAAGTCCCCACTGATTGCTGCGCGCAGAGGACTTACCTGCCTGACTCATTTTACAGAACACAGGGCTGTCACCAACATTTGTGCGACAGCCCCGTGTATGTTATCTTGATTTGACCAGTTCGTCAATCAGACCATATTCTTTTGCTTCTTCTGCTGTCATATAATTATCACGGTCGGTATCTGCCGCGATCCGCTCCAGCGGCTGGCCGGTATTTGCAGCCAGAATCTCATTCAGCTTCTGCTTCGTGCGGAGAATCTGATCCGCGACAATCTGAATGTCCGTCGCCTGTCCGCGCGCACCGCCGGACGGCTGATGAATCATGATCTCTGCGTTCGGCAGGGCAAAACGCTTGCCCTTTGCACCGCCTGCCAGCAGGAATGCGCCCATGCTCGCAGCCATGCCCATGCAGATCGTAGATACATCGCATTTTACATAATTCATCGTATCATAAATCGCCATGCCTGCCGTGACCGATCCGCCCGGGCTGTTGATATAGAGCTGAATATCCTTATTCGGATCCTCAGACTCCAGAAACAGAAGCTGCGCAACGATCAGGTTCGCGCTAACATCTGTCACTTCCTCGCCCAGAAAAATGATCCGGTCGTTCAGCAGTCTGGAAAAAATATCGTAGGAACGTTCGCCTCTTCCGGTCTGTTCGATGACATAAGGTATAAAACTCATTTCGTCTCCTCCTGACTGGAACTGACCTGTATTACTCCTCGGTCTTTTCCTCTTCCTTTGCAGCCTCTACTTCTACTGCAGCGTCGGTAATCATATCAACTGCAGCCTGGATTGCGAGGTCGCTCTTCATCTGCTCCTTCTCAGCATCGCCGATGAGCTCTTTGAGCTTGTCTGCTTCCATCTTGTATGCAGCTGCCATCTTCTCGATCTCTTCATTGACCTTCTCATCGCTTACTTCGATGTTCTCAGCCTTTGCAATTGCCTCAAGTACCAGGCTGTTCTGGATGCGCTTGAGTGCCTCCGGACGCATCTGCTGTGCCAGAGCATCCATGGTCAGGCCGGTGAACTGCATGTACTGATCCATAGAAAGACCCTGAGACTGCAGTCTTCTTGCGAAATCGTCAGCCATTCTTCTTACCTGCTCGGTAATCATAGCTTCCGGAATCTCCATCGTTGCATTCTCTACAGCCTTTGCAACGGTCTTGTTCTGCTTCTCACGCTTTGCGTCAGCCGTCTTCTTCTCCAGCAGCTTTGCACGGATATCATCCTTGTACTCAGCCAGTGTATCGAACTCGGATACATCCTTTGCGAACTCATCGTCTGCTTCCGGAAGCTCCTTTACCTTGATCTCATTTACCTTGCACTTGAATACTGCCGGCTTGCCCTTGAGCTCTGCTGCATGGTACTCCTCCGGGAAGGTCACGTTTACTTCTACTTCTTCACCGATCTTTGCACCGATCAGCTGATCCTCAAAGCCCGGGATGAAGCTGCCGGAACCGATCGTCAGGGAGTAGTCCTCAGCCTTTCCGCCCTCGAACGGAACACCGTCTACGAAGCCTTCGAAGTTGAGCTTGATGATGTCACCCTTCTCTACGGCTCTGTCGTCTACATCGATCGTTCTGGAGTTGTTCTCGCGCTCCTTATCTACTTCCTTGTCGACTTCCTCTTCGGAAACCTCGACCGGAGTCTTCTCTACTTCTACACCCTTGTACTCGCCAAGTGTCACTGCCGGCTTTAACGCTACCTCTGCAGTAAAGATAAACGGCTTGCCTGCTCCGATCTGCGTTACGCTGATCTCCGGCTGAGAAACGATCTCCTCGCCGCACTCTTTTGCAGCCTCGCTGTATGCCTTCGGGATAACGATGTTCGCTGCATCCTCATAAAATACGCCTGTGCCGTACATCTTCTCGATCATCTTTCTCGGAGCCTTGCCCTTACGGAAGCCCGGGATGGAGATCTTCTTCTTATCCTTCTGATAAGCCTGCTCGATCGCTGCATCGAACTCTTCTGCCGGTACCTCGATCGTCAACTTTGCCATATTCTTTTCCAGTTTTTCCACCTGTACACTCATTGTGTCTGTTCCTCCTTTAACTGTCAAGCGGACGGGTAATCCGCTTTGCTTCTTGTCCATAGCTGCAGCTTTGCTGCTGGGCCTGCTGACGGGGTTTCGCTTTCGCTACTTGCTCATAAACGCAGCCGGTTCGATTCTCACTCACAAAAAGACTGCCCCTACAGCTATGCAGTCATTGAGATAGTATAGCATAACAATGTCAAAAACGCCAGTGTTTTTTTACGTTTTCCGGCGTTATACGGCATAAATAATGCCTTTTGCCAGCGCGTCTGCCTTTTCTTTGCCCGCAAGCTGCTCTGTAAGTGCCAGCGCAAACGGAATCGCAGTCCCCATACCGCGACTGGTCGTAATATTGCCGGATACAACGACCGGGTCAAAAGATACCTCGGCTCCTGTAAGCGCCTCCTCAAAGCCCGGATAGCAGGCCGCGCGTTTTCCTTTGAGCAGTCCGAGTCCGCCAAGCACGCTCGGAGCCGCACAGATCGCCGCCAGCCGCTTGCCCTCTGCATCTTTTTCTTTTAAAAGCGCTGCCAGCCCCTCATGTGCCGCCAGACGCTTCGTCCCCGGCATGCCGCCCGGAAGGACAAATAACGTGCCATCTGAAAAATCCGTCTCCTCAAACACCGCATCTGCAACGACCGGAATCCCATGGCTGCCCGTCAGTTCCCTGTGTCCCATCATCGAAACCATCTGAATCTCCACACCGGCACGCCGCAGGATATCCACCACGGTCAGTCCCTCGATCTCCTCGAATCCATCTGCCAGAAATATATATGCCTTTTCCATGCTTCTGCCTCCTGTCATCTGCTGATTGTTGTTCTTGTTCCCTCAGCATTTTCTGTCCACAGTGTAGCAAACCGGGAAACGAAAGTCAAACGTAAACAGAGGAAAATGCGAGTGCATACCTCTGCGCTGCATTTTCCTCTGCCAGTTTCCCTTCTGACCGATCTTGACAGGCTTCGCTGCCTAGTCCTGATACGTTGACTTATAATTATGGAAGCTTTCCACGTGATGCGGATTCTCCTCCCAGATCTCCTCTGCTTTTCCTGCCCAGTTCTCTGCGTAGTCTTTGCACTTGTCGCAGAGGTGGTCGACGCTCTCCGGCGACTGCAGGTCGGTCGACTTTGCGCCGGTCTTATGTACCATCTCACGCAGCAGCTCCGGATTCTCGAGCATCGGGCACGGACGCAGCTGGTTGTTGTTGAACGGCTGACCGTCCCGGTACGCCATGAAGAGTGGCTGACGCAGCGCGTCTAAGAGGGATACTTCATGGATATTGGCTCCGGAATAGTGAATGAATACACACGGCTCTACATCGCCGTTTGCATTGATGTGCATGTAGTTCCGGCCTCCTGCGATACAGCCTCCGACAAACTCACCGTCGTTCTGGAAATCCATCGCAAAGATCTGCTTGCCGCCCTCTTTTCCACGGATCTCGCGGACTCTGTGATACATGTACTCTCTCTGTTCCTTCGTCGGCAGCAGTTCTGTCGCCGCCTCATTTCCAACCGGCATATAGTGGAAGTACCAGGTGTAACGGCAGCCCTTCTCGATGATCATATCGAGGAATGCATCGCTTGTGACAGTCTCAATATTCTTGCTCGTGTAGCAGATCGAAGTACCAAAAATCAGGCCGTACTGTTTCATCAGATCCATGGCATGCATAACCTTGTCAAAGCAGCCGGCACCACGGCGGGAATCATTGACTTCCTCATATCCCTCCAGACTGATCGAAACAGAGAAGTTGCCGACCCGCACCATCTCTTTACAGAATGCCTCATCAATCAGGGTGCCGTTTGTGAATGCATGGAATTCACAGTCATTGTGCTTCTCACACAGGCGGATCAGGTCTGCCTTACGTACAAGCGGCTCTCCACCGGTATACATATAGAAGTAAATGCCAAGCTCTTTCCCCTGTGTAATAATCGAATCCAGATCTTCAAAAGAGAGGTTCAGCTTATGTCCGTACTCGGCAGCCCAGCAACCGGTACAGTGCATGTTACAGGCACTGGTTGGATCCATCAGAATCAGCCACGGTACCTGGCACTGCAGCTCTTTTCGTTTCTCCCGGATCGTCTTTGTTCCAAAATAAGCCGCCTCAAAGCCGAGGTTCAAAGCAGTCATCTTCAGAACATGTGGGTCTACCTCATTCAAAAGACGGTTCACATACTGATACCATTTGTTGTTTTCATCCTGAATCATCGCACGTGCCGCATCATAGCTCTTTTCCTGAAACATCGGACCTGCGACCTTCTGTACGACATCAACCAGATTCAGCAGCGCTTTTTTCCGGTCGTTCGGATCTTTATTCACATAATGCAGCACTCCGTCGATCCCTTTTCCTACCAGTGCGCGTTCCATCTTATGTACTGTACTCATTTGTAGTTCCTCCTCATTTTCTTTTCCTCTTTACTCATGTTATGCTATCACTGCAAACAATCCACCGGTCAGCAGTAAAAGCAGACCGCCTGCGAAGCTGATCTGTCTGCGCCATTTTGTCCCATACCAGTAACCGTAAACAAGGCCACCGACCGCAGCCAGAAATGCCAGAAGCCCGATGCTAACGGTCTGCCAGAGACTCCTGCGGCTGATATACCACGCCGCCATGCCGATCAGCAGCATCCGGATCCCGGCCCGCGCCGCATATTTTGCGACCACACCATTTTTTGGCTCTGCCTCTCTTCGTTCCTCAAATCCTTTTTCACGGATCGCTGTCCGCATACATAAAAAGGAATAAAACAGCAGCAGGGCTATCAGCAGCGTCCGCCACAGCCGTTCGGTCGGCAGATCCAGTCCGGCATTTCGGATCAGCTCTGCTATCAGCACACCCCCGAACAGCAACAGCAGCTGGATCCCAGAATAGACCGCCGCTATGCGCACGGCTTTCTTTCCTCCCATGTCGCTCTGAGTCGCTCCGATCCGCAGGGCATATTCAAACACGGACAGGGCAATCCCTGCCCCAAGGCAGATCATACAAACTCTTCCGATCTTCACCGCCCCCTCTCTTTCTGCTGGTTTTTACTATAAAAAAAAAGATCGAATTTTGAAAGATTCAATCTTTTTCTGTCGTCTGTTTTTTCTGACACCCATTTGCTTTTGTCAAGTTTCAAAGACGGATCCTGCGATTTGTCTCATCTATCCTTCTACCTTATGTCCAAGAAGCTTTTCTACGGAATCGGAAAACAGAATCTCATATACTTCCATCACTTCCAGCGCGCTGACCTCCTCCGCATAATTCAGCCATTTTTCCGTGACAAACCAGAAAATGCGTGCGAAATATTCTGATATCAGCTCCGCGCTCAGCAATGGATGGGACGGATGAAATGCGTTTTCCAGCAATGTCTGCTCCACCTCCTGGCGGATGCAGCGGACAAAAATTTCCTGAAAAGAATTCTGTCCTTCTAAAGCAGCCAGCTTCCGATAATACCGCTTGTCTTTCTCCATGCTGATCAGCATGAAGCGCAGCCCTTCCCGGATATACCCGGCTGCGATCAGGGAGTTGGCCGGCTGCCAGATCTCCTGCATAAAAATCCACTCAACCACATCATATTTGTCCCGGAAGTACGTATAAAACGTAGGACGCTTTACATTTGCCCGGTCCGTAATGTCTTTTACAATTATTTTCTGGAAACTCTTCTCCTGCATCAATTCTTTGAAGCACTGTGCCAGTGCCTGCCTGATCTCCGCCATCTCAAAAAGCCTCTCCTTCCATCTTCTCTTCGGTATCTGCCGCCGTGCGCCGTACCCAGCGGTTCCTTCCTCCCCGCTTCGCCTCGTAAAGCGCCCGGTCTGCACTCTGATACAGTTCCATATAGGAACTGCCGTGTTCCGGTACCTCCGCAAGTCCTATACTGCAGGATAAATGTACCTCCGCCGGACATCCTTCCGGATGCAGGCTGCGGAACAGCGCACATAATGCCTCCGCCTTCAGCTCCGCATCCCGGATCGAATTGACCTGCTTCATCAGGACAACAAATTCATCGCCGCCAATTCTTCCGATAATGTCATCTTCCCGGAAAAAGCGCACGAGTGTCTTTCCAACCAGCCGCAGTGCCGCATCGCCGGTCGCATGCCCATACTGGTCATTGATCTCTTTGAACTTATCTACATCCAGCATGATAAAGACCTGCTTTTTCTGATGTGCTTCCTGCAGCCAGCGGTCAATCGCCGTCTCCGTGCTGCGTTTATTCAAAATACCGGTCAGCGCATCCACCTGCGCCGCCTGTTCCAGCTCTTTCTGCCGTCTCGTCATCATGCGGAACACGCCCGCCAGCAGTACTGCCATCCCGAGCAGTACCATTCCCATCAGCCCCCCTTCATACTGGGTGATCATACGGTAAGGCGCTTCTGCCGTCTTCTCCGGCACGATGTAGCACATCGTCCAGTCATTGATATCGATCGGTGCATAGCTCAGATAGCGGACATCGTTTTCTCTTCGCATCTTCACACTGCCACTTTGGCGGTTTGCAAAATCGTCCCGCATGTGTTCAAAGGTATCCCCCTGAAGGAATGTCATCTGCGCATAATAGGAAAACACATTGTCCTCCGGCTGAATCTTCCGGTATTCCTCGCTGCCGTCATAAGCGACGATCTCTCCGTCTGCGGTGACAATCAGGGAATAGCCTGTCCCACCGTAAAGATCCTCAAACAGCATATGGCTCAAGGCTCCTACATCATAAGAGCCCCCAAGCACCCCGGCCACCTCGCCATCGTGATATACCGGCACCGAAAGGATGACCCGCGTCTCACCATCTACCGAGCTCTCCAGCGGATCACTCAGGCAGCGCGCACCTTTCATGGCCTGCTGAAAATAATCCCGCTCTGCGACATTTTTCACCTCGCCGCTGCTGTAATGTGCCGTCCCGTCCGGATCAATGATCGCGATCCGCTCCAGTCCGCTCTTCTCGCAGACCTGCCGCATCAGCGTCATCGTATCTTCCGAACGAAGCTCACCGATCTCGCCCAGGTAGCCTGCAAACCCTTCCAGATACTGATACTGGATCGTGATATTCGAGCTGAACGCCGTACTCTGACGGTCAATATTCGCCGTGATCGTCTGCCTTACATTTTTCTCAATGCTCTTTCGCACCGCGCCGAAAAATACACTCAGGCACAGCAGAAGAAACACAAGAAACGCACCAACGATATGGATATATCCTCTTAATTCTTTCCATCTTTTTTCTACATGCCGCACGGATACTCCCCTTTCTGAAGGTTGTTAAGAGTTCGATATTCTAAATCTGACGTTCCGCCTGCAGGCCACAGGCCCGTTTGCTTCGCAAACTATCCGCTTGCTTTGCAAGCTCCTGCCTGTGGCTGAGGGGCGTTCCGCCCCTCCCAAACTGAAAACACAGCCCCCGGCAAATGAATTTGCCGGGATCTGCCTTTCCAGTTTGCTACCGTTCTGAACTGGTTATATCATAGCATACCTTGCGGCCAAAATGTAGCAATTTTTACAGAAAAAGAGCCCGGTCTGACAATTCTTTTGCAGGTTTTGTCGAATCCTGACAAAATACATTGCCGATCGGGCAAAGGCGTCTTATTTCGCCTCTTCTTTTTTGTTTGCAAGATACTGCTGGATCGATGCCAGCACCTCATCTGCGTTCAGTCCATGTACCATGCAAGCCTCTTCCAGAGACTCTCCGATAGAAGACGGACATCCGACACAGTGCATCCCGGACTCCATCAGGACATATGCGATTCCCATATCATACTCGAGCATCTCGCCCATGGTTGTCTGCTTTGTGATTAACATAGCGTTCTCCTTTCAGGATCTTTTTCGGATCGTTTTTCCTCCCCTATTATTCCCTTTTCTTCGGAATTTGTCAAGCACATCCCGATCCCTGCCAGAAGTTTCGCATTCTTTTTCAACCACACACTAGCAAATCTTCACAACTGCCTTTACAATATCTGCCTTATTATTGACGCTCTGATCCATTGCTTCCTGAATATCATCCAGCGCAAATTCATTCGTAACGATTCCTTTCAGGTTCACTTTTCCTGATGCGACTGCATCAATCGCCATCGGATAAATGTGACGGTAGCGGAATACGGTCTTGAAGGTCAGCTCTTTGTCGAGCGCCAGACTGATCGGCATCTTGATCTCACCGGTCTTGCTGTAGCCGACCAGAACGATCGTCGCACCCTTCTTCGTCATCTGTACGGCCTGTCTCGTCGTGATCTCGGTCCCTGCTGTCTCGATGACCAGATCACAGCCCATGCCGCCGGTCAGCTCCAGGACCTTCTTCACAGCATCTTCTTTGCTGCCGTTGATGACGCCATCCGCGCCGAGCTCCAGTGCCTTATCGAGACGCTTATCCATGACATCGACGGAATATACCTTCGATACGCCCATTGCCTTCAAAGCCATCATGCTTACAAGGCCGATGCAGCCCGCACCTGTCACGACCGCAGTCTGACCTGCCTGTGCGCCGCCCTGCCGTGCCGCATGGAATCCGACTGCCAGCGGCTCGATGAGTGCGCCCTCCATCGTGCTCACATTATCCGGCAGCTTGAAGCAAAGTCCTGCCTCATGTGCCACGTATTCCTGAAATACCCCATCTACCGGCGGCGTTGCAAAGAATACGACATCCGGGCAGAGATTGTATCTTCCGGTCCTGCAAAATTCGCAGTGTCCACAGGTCTTGCCCGGCTCAAGTGCCACGCGGTCGCCGACCTTCAGATGGGTGACATTTTTGCCGACCTCCACAACGGTGCCGCCCGGCTCATGTCCGAGTACAAACGGCGGCTTTACCACATAGTCCCCGATCGCGCCGGACTCATAATAATGCAGGTCGCTTCCACAGATCCCCACATACTCCAGCTTTACGAGTACCTCATCGTCCTTTGGCTGCGGGATGTCACGCTCCTCAAATCCCATCTTGCCGATTCCAAGCATTACAGCTACTTTCATCTTGCCTTTCATCTGATTTCCTCCTCAAAAACTTAATTAAACAGTTTTATTATGTGTTTATATTATTCTTCTTTTTGAGGGATGTCAAGAAAATCTGATGATTCCAACCGCGATTCGGCATTTTTCTCAAAATTCATCTTTCATTTTTGTTAAAAATAGACGCTATATTTTTGCTAAAAAAGTCTCAATAATTCCGAGCGCCGCCCCCATCGCCGCAGTCCGGTTGCCGCCGCTGCATGCACGGATATAGCTGCCATCCTCGGAGAACGTATTCCGCCCAGCTGCCTTTTCCCGCACCAGCTCGATGTGCGTACCGATCCGGCTCCCGACGTAGCCTCCGAGCATCACATCACAGTCCAGAATCATATGAATGTTGTTCACTGCCATCGCCAGATCGGACGTATACGTCTCCCAGAGCGCCGACAGCTTTGAATCACCCGCATCCAGCCGTTCGAAGAACTGCTCCAGACTGCCATCCGCCGCATCGGATAATATGCTCGCCGCACAGTACGCATCCAGACAGCCCCGTTTTCCACAGTAGCATTTCTTTCCATCCGGATGGATCGTCATATGCCCGGCTTCTCCACAGCGGAAACTGCTCCCCTGCACGAGCGCCCCGTGATGAAATACCGCTCCTCCGACTGTATTGCTCAGGGAAAGGTAAAAGAAGCGTTCCGGCATCTTCGCATGCATCCCGGCCGCATATGCGCCCGCATTGGCATCATTCTGCAGCTGACAGGGGTATGGAAAATACTGCGACACATCTGTAAACGGGATCGCATGCAGGCCAAGTACGTGTGAATAGGTGATTTCCTGCCGGGTAAGATCTACAATTCCCGGAAAAGAAATGCCAAGTCCCAGAATCCGGCTGCGCGACAGCTCCGTCTCCCGGCTCTGGCAGCGCTCAAAAAATGCCTCCAGCTCCTGCCCGGCCCGGCGGTAGTAGTCCTCTGTATGCGCAAACGGAAAATGGATCCGTTCATACGCCAGGCAGCTTCCGGTCAGATCGGCGAGCGCCAGTCCGATATGGTTCTTTGTAATGTCGAGTCCCAGCGCAAGCCCCATCTCTGCCGCTACCCGCAGTGCTTTCGCCCTTCTCCCTCCGGTAGAGGCCAGCTCTCCAATCTCCCGCACCAGCCCCTGTTCAATAAACTCCCGCGTATTCGTCGTCACCGTCGGAAGGCTCATGGAAAGCGCCGCCGCGATCTCCGGATTCGACACCGTCTGCGTCTGCGCACACAGATACCGGAAAATACGGTTGCGGTTATTCTTTTTTACTTCGATATTCGTACCTTTTGTTTCTCTCATGTACGGATTCCTTTCTCTTGTCCAGCATATTCCCTGATACTGAATTTATTCTTTAACTGCCCTTTTTCCTCTAAGGCTATCTTACCATTTCCCTTATATTTTCTCAATCTTTACTTTTCTTTGAAACTTTCCTCAAAACAAATACCACTGCTGTCAGCAAAACCGTATCATTTCCTATAGCACAAAAAAGCCTCCCGGAGTCCGAAGACGCCGGAAGGCCAAGGTTTTGCTGTCAGTCAGGAATTAGTCCTGTACGTACGGCATGAGTGCAACGTGACGTGCTCTCTTGATCGCTACGGTAAGCGCTCTCTGATGCTTTGCACAGTTGCCTGTGATTCTTCTCGGAAGGATCTTACCTCTCTCAGAGACGTATCTCTTGAGCTTGTTTACATCCTTGTAATCGATCTCGTTGTTCTCTTTACCACAGAAAACGCAAACTTTTTTTCTTCTGCGCATGCCGCCTCTTCTCTTCATCGGAGCATCGCCTCTATCCTTATTGAATGCCATTACTATTCCTCCTTTTCGGTACCAGTCAACTGCAAACCGGTATTCTCTTCTACGCATTATGTCCGAACGCCCCTACGCAGGGGAGCCGGTCCTAGTTGAACGGAAGTTCTTCGTCAATTCCGTCCGGAATATTCATAAATCCATCTGCTGAGGAAGCCTGTGCCGGTGACGGCATAGGGGAAGCAGCCATCGGCGACGGTGCGGACTGCCGCATCATGCCGCTCTCAGAAGCCGCTGCCTTACTCTCTGCAAATTCCTGGTCCTCCACAACCACATCCGTCGTGTAGACCTTCTGGCCATCCCGATTCGTGTAGCTGCCCGTCTGAATCCGGCCAGTCACAACGATCTTAGTACCCTGACGGAGATACTTTTCTGCAAACTCTGCGCTTCTGCCGAAAGCGACACATCCGATAAAATCGGCATTGCTCTCGCCATCGCGGCGGAATCTGCGGTCAACTGCCAGCGTGTATCTGGCAACTGCCATGGAGTTATTCCCTGCGGAATAACGTACTTCAGGGTCTCTGGTTAAACGTCCCATTAAGATGACTTTGTTCATTCGATCTCCTCTTTTCTATTTATGCATCCTGTTATGCATCCTGTCTAACGCATAAATATCTGATGACATTCTCCATGATCCGGACACGTTTCTCAACCTCTGCCGGGCATGCTGCATCAGACTCGAAGCGAACGAAATAGTAAAATCCTTCACGCATTTTCTGGATTTCATAAGCGAGCTTTCTCTTGCCCCACTCGTCTACTTCCGTTACAGTACCGCCAAAACGGGTAATGTACTCTTTCACCTTTTCGATTGTAGCGGCTCTGTCCTCGTCTTCGATCTTTGCGCTGACAACCACTGCTAATTCATACTTGTTCATGCTTTCGCACCTCCTTATGGTCTCTGGCCCCTTCCCGAAAAAAGGAGCAAGGAATTAAAAAAATATATCACGAAGAGTTATATTAGCATAAAGAATCCGGAAAAACAAGCCCTTTTTTTACTTTTCTTCTGCTTTTTTCCGCAATCCCCGCGTATTCTTTTCCACCAGCGTGCGCGGCACCATAATCTGATGTCCGCATCCGACGCATTTCAGCCGGAAGTCCGCTCCCACGCGCAGGATTTCCCACTCAAAAGCGCCGCACGGGTGTTTCTTCTTGAGCTTTACGATATCACCCACTTCGTAATTAAATGCCATCTTTTCCCCTCTTTCTAACGAATTGCCAAGCGAATATCCACAAGGTACAATCCCGTCTTTTTCCGCTTCTCTTCACACGCGCAGTCCGCCGAGCACCTCACCGATCGGCTCCGAGATCAGCAGATCCGCCTGTCGGTCACGCGGCGTCGGTGACTTATTGATTACGACAAGATATTTTCCCTGAAAGTAATCAATCAGCCCGGCAGCCGGGTAGACCGCCAGGGAAGTACCTCCGATGATCAGCGCATCCGCTTCTGAGATCGCACGGACCGAGGCATCGATCGTCGCGGTATCCAGTCCTTCCTCGTAGAGCACCACATCCGGCTTGATCACACCGCCGCAGCTGCAGTGCGGGACAGCTTCTTTGCTTTCCAGCATATATTCTGCATCATAAAACTTTGCACAGCGCATACAGTAGTTCCGATGAATGCTTCCGTGCAGCTCCAGCACCTGTCTGCTTCCCGCCTTCTGGTGTAGCCCGTCGATATTCTGTGTCACGATCGCCTTCAGCTTCCCTTTTTGCTCCATCTCGGCCAGCTTGTAATGTGCCGCGTTGGGCTTTGCATCCAGCACAAGCATCTTGTCCCGGTAGAACCGGTAAAACTCCTCCGGATGCCTTTTAAAAAACGTATGGCTCAGAATCGTCTCCGGCGGATAGTCATACTTCATATGATAGAGTCCGTCCACGCTCCGAAAATCCGGAATGCCGCTCTCCGTCGACACCCCTGCTCCTCCGAAAAACACCAGATTGCTGCACGCATCCACGATCTGCTGCAGCCGTTCTCTTCCATTGTCCATCCTGCACGTCCTTTCCCGGCGTTATTTCGCCGCATAAATCTGTGCCAGCTTGCCCATGACCACAAACCGTGTCGCGTCATCGCCGGTACACGTCGATAACGTCACGATCCGGTCATCCTTTGTCACCGTCACACCCTGATTGTCCACCACCGAACTGGAATACGCCCGGCTGATAAACTGGTCAAACTCCTCATCCGTAAACGAAATCTGGTAGGTCAGTCCCGTCTTATCCACCACGGAAGCGGAGAAAATCCGGTACTGATAAATAAAGTCCGGCGTAAAGATCCAGAAATAGCGGCTCTTCTGAAACACTTCCGGATCATTAAAATTCTTGAGTTTGCCAAACATCGAACCATTCTTCATATTGTGGCCATAGATGATCGTATTCTGGTCCGTAAAGTCGCCCATATTGTAGCTGTTCACAAACAGGCAGCCGGCAAAGTTGTCCGTCTTCTCAAAGGTCCGGTGCAGATAATAGTCGTTATCCTCGCCCTGCACGACCGGATAAGAGATGTCCAGTGCCCGGATGCGCAGCCAGCCGACGATATCGCTGTTCACCGAAAGCAGATGGGTAAAATCAATCGGGTTCTTCAGCACCGGAAGTGTCTTTTCCTCTCCGTTCTCGATGACGGTGCGCACTTCCCTGCCGGAGATACTCTGCAAAGCGGTATCGTCTTCCAGATGGTCGAGATCCTCGCTCTCCTCCTGCTGATCCGCGGCATAGCTGTTCTCCAGATTGTCATACTCATCCGCACTCTTTTTGTATTCTTTATAAAATCCATACAAGGTATAGCCCGAATAAAGAAACACGGCCAGTGCCGCCAGCATCACAATCAGCCGGATCACATCCCCGAGCGTTTTGGTTCGTTTTCTGCGTCTGCTCATTCTTCTGCCTCCCTTTCTGTGTCATCCTTATGGATTATTTCCTGCATGAAGTCATTTTCCGTCTGCGGGCCGCTTTCTTTTTTTCTTCTGCATCCGGCAGCGTCACGATAAACCGCGTATTGTGGATATCGCTCGTCGCCGTGATCGTCCCGCCGTGCAGCTCTACAATCTGCTTGGCGATCGCAAGTCCCAGTCCGGCTCCTCCGGTCTGGCTCGACCGCGCCTCATCCACCCGGTAGAACCGTTCAAAGATCGTCTCGAGCTTTTTCTGCGGAATCTGTGGACCTTCATTGGTAAAGACAATCGTCGTCCGCCCCCTTCCGCCGCGCGCCTGAATGAGAATCTGTGTATTTTCCCGCCCGTAGGCCGCCGCATTGCGCAGCAGATTGTCAAAGACGCGCGCCAGCTTATCCGGATCGCCCTGGATCATCAGATCTTCTTCGGCATCGACCGCACAGGTCATCCCCTTTGCGCTGAGCATTCCGTAGCTCTCATCTGCGATCTGCTCCAGAAACAGAGAAAGATTCATCTCCTGTGTCTCGAGCACAAAATCCTGCAGATTGAACCGTGTGATGTCAAAAAATTCCAGCATCAGCTCTTCTAAGCGCAACGCTTTTTCCAGCGTGATATGCGTATATTTGATGCGCTCCTCTTCCGGCATTTCCGGCTGTGTATCGAGCATGCTCAGATATGCGAGCACCGAAGTCAGTGGTGTCTTCAGATCATGTGCCAGATAAGCCACGAGCTCATTCTTTTTCTTTTCACTTAACGCTGCTTCCTGCTCCCGCCGGACGAGCTCCTCCTTCAGATGAGCCAGATCCTCCTCAAGCAGCTGCAGTTCATCCGGAAGCATGACCGGCTGCTCTGCACCGCGGATCACCTCTTTCAGCGCCGTGCTCACTGCATTCAGATCGCGGATCTGCCGAAACACAAAAAAGCACAGAGAAAAAAACAGCACTGCTGCCAGTAATCCCAGCACCAGTGCCGGTCTGTTTTCCAGCAAACTGCTCTGATCTGCAAAGAAGGTGAGCACCCCATAGCAGACCATAAGAAAGAGGAGTGCAAAAAGAAGCGTCTTTCCCAATGTGACAAATGCCATTCTCTGATACTTATTTTTCAACTTTGTATCCTACTCCCCATACGGTCTTGATAAAATCACTCTTGCGCCGGTTATCGCCCATTTTCTCCCGCAGATGCCGGATATGTACCATAACCGTGTTGTTACTGTTCTTGAAATATTTTTCTTTCCAGATCTGTTCAAAGAGCTGCTCGGAACTGATGACCTTGCCCCGGTTCTCACACAGAAGCCATAGAATATCAAATTCGATCGGCGTCAGCAAAAGCTCCTTCTCATTGTAAACACATTCATGCGTATCCCGGTTCATCACCAGTCCCGCAAAGTCAATGATATTTTCTGAGGCAGCCTTCTCGCCTCCATTGTATTTCGTATAGCGACGCAGCTGCGCTTTGACTCTGGCTACCAGCTCCAGCGGATTGAACGGTTTCGCGATATAATCGTCCGCGCCGAGCGTCAACCCGGTGATCTTGTCGCCATCCTCCGTCTTGGCCGTCAGCATAATGACCGGGAAGCGATACTTCTCCCGGATCTTCTGCAGGACACGGAAGCCTTCGATGTCCGGCAGCATCACATCTAACAGTGCCAGATGGGGCGGATCCTCCTCCACCTTTTTCAAGGCTTCCAGCCCGGTATAGGCGATCTCTACCTCATACCCTTCATTGCGGAGGTACAGTGCAATGACCTCCGCAATCTCTTTTTCATCATCTAATACCAGTATTTTTTCGCTCATATATCCTTCCAGATAATCAATCAGACAAGAGTACCTACGGTACGCGGATACGGAAGTACGTCGCGGATGTTGGACATACCGGTCAGATACATGACGCAGCGCTCAAAGCCAAGTCCAAATCCCGCATGACGGGTCGATCCGTATTTTCTCAGATCCATGTAATACTTGTAATCGTCTTCCCGCATACCAAGCTCTTTGATGCGGTTCGCAAGCTTCTCAAAGTCGTCCTCTCTCTGGCTTCCTCCGATGATCTCTCCGATGCCCGGTACGAGACAGTCCATAGCGGCTACGGTCTTGCCATCCTCGTTCATCTTCATGTAGAACGCCTTGATCTCCTTCGGATAGTCGGTGACGAACAGCGGACGCTTGTAGATCTGCTCCGTCAGATAGCGCTCATGCTCGGTCTGCAGATCACAGCCCCAGGATACCTTGTACTCAAATTTATCATTGTGCTTCTCGAGAATCTCGATCGCCTCAGTGTAAGTCACATGGCCAAACTCAGAGTTGAGCACGTGATTCAGGCGGTCAATCAGTCCCTTGTCTACGAAGGAATTGAAGAAATTCATCTCTTCCGGAGCATGCTCCAGCACGTAACGGATCAGATATTTGATCATATCTTCTGCCAGGCGCATATCATCATTCAGGTCTGCGAAAGAAATCTCCGGCTCGATCATCCAGAACTCCGCCGCATGGCGCGCCGTATTGGAATTCTCGGCACGGAACGTCGGTCCAAATGTATAGACGTTGCGGAATGCCTGTGCAAATGTCTCGACATCGAGCTGACCGCTGACCGTCAGGTTCGTCATCTTTCCAAAGAAATCCTGTGTGTAATCGACATTGCCCTGATCATCCTTCGGGAGGTTGTTCAGGTCCATCGTCGTCACCTGGAACATCTCGCCGGCACCCTCGCAGTCGCTTCCGGTGATGATCGGCGTATGCACATAGACGAACCCTCTCTCCTGGAAGAACTGATGAATCGCATAGGCGATCAGAGAACGCACGCGGAATACCGCCTGGAATGTATTGGTACGCGGACGCAGGTGCGGCACGGTACGCAGATATTCCAGAGAGTGGCGCTTCTTCTGCATCGGGTAATCCGGGGTGGACGCACCCTCAAGTGCCACACTTGTGGCCTGAATCTCAAACGGCTGCTTTGCGTCCGGCGTCGCTACGAGCGTACCCTTTACGATCACGGCTGCGCCGACATTGATCTTGCAGATCTCAGCGAAGTTTTCCAGCTGATCGGAATATACGATCTGAAGGGTCTCAAAAAATGTACCGTCATGCAGTACGATAAAACCAAATGCCTTTGAGTCACGGTTGCTGCGGACCCAGCCTCCGACCGTGATTTCTTTTCCGATGTAGGCATCGGTGTTGTGGTAAAGATCTTTTACTGTTGTGAATTCCATGTTGTTTTGTTCTCCTTAATTTTTCTAATGCGGACGTTCCGCACAGCAGGCCACGGACAGGAGCTGATGGGCGTTCCATTGGTAGCGCCTGATGGCGCGCAGGTCATAAGGAATCCTCCCGCAAGCGGGTTCCTCCTTACGACATTGCCCATCCCAAAATATAAACCCAGCCCTCGGCAAATAAATTTGCCGAGTTCTGCCTTTATATTTTGCTGCTGCGCTGAACTGTTTTCCACATTATACCTTCTTTTTGGGTTTCCTGCAAGGTTGAGATTTCCACAGACCAATTCAGGCGCATATCTGGTTGTGGATATGCGCCCGGAGTTGGTTCTGATATGCTTTTTTCGTTTTCCTAGTGCTGGCTATTCTACGCTCTTTAACGATTCTACCATGTCAATCTTTTTCAGCTTATAATACATGACCACATTCACGATAATCGAGAACGCGAACGTGAAGAGTGTCCCGAGGACATAGCTCATCAGCTTGATGTTCCGTCCGAACATGCAGGCGTCCACTTCTACCGTCTGGATGATGAAGAGGTGCAGGAATTTTCCGATGAAAATGCCGACTGCCGCCCCGATGACCGTCAGCAGGATGTTCTCCCGGTAGACATAGGCTGCCACCTCGCCATCGTAGAATCCGAGCACTTTGATCGTCGCAAGTTCGCGCTTGCGCTCGTTGATATTGATGTTGTTCAGGTTGTAGAGCACGACGAAGGCAAGCATGCCTGCTGATATGATGAGCACGACAATGACAATATCCAACGCGCCGAGCATGTTGTCAAGCTGTTCCTTTAAGGACTTTGTATAGGTCACATTCAGGACTGCATCGCAGGAGAGCAGCTGTTCCCCGAGTGCCTCTGCCGAAGACAGCCCGTCGACGGTACGGTAAAATACACTGTTGAATTCCGGCGCTGTTCCGTATACCTGCGCATAGCAGGACGGAGTCAGATACAGGTAGTGGCTCAGGTAGTTTTCGCAAATCGCCGCAACCGGCACTTTGGCCTCACCGCCATCGTCATCTTTTAACGTAATCGTATCGCCTACCTTGACACCCAGCTCTTTTGCGATCTTTTCTGTGACGATCGCGCCCTCGTCGGTCAGCTGATACGTTTCTTTCGTCGTCCGGTCCCGGAAGCAGAAGAAGTCCTCCAGCTGTTCCGTATCCTCCGGCACGTACAGATAGACCGTCCACTCTTTCTTATTGCCTGCAGCCTGTACTTTTTTCTTTTCGACTGCAAACCGTTTGCTCGCAGAGACCTGATCGGACTGATTCAAAAGCTGCACCGGCTCCTCCTGTTCCGAAGCATCCGCATCCGTATCGAGCACCGCCATCGCATCGTAGAGCTGCAGCTCGTCAAACTGCAGGATCGCCACATCCATAATCGAATCCCGCAATCCAAACCCGACGAGCAGCAGTCCCATACAGCCACCGATGCCGATGATCGTCATCAGGAACCGCTTCTTATAGCGCATGAGATTGCGCACCGTCGATTTCCACGTAAAGCTCAGATGTTTCCACAAAAACGGCACATACTCCAGCAGCACCCGTTTGCCCTGCTTTGGTGCCGGTGGGCGCATCAGCTCAGCCGGCACTGCATGCAGTTCCCGAATGCAGGCGGAAAACGTTGCCGCCATCGTGCACACAAGTGCCGCCACGGTCGCTGCCGCCCCAAAGCCCCAGTCATACGGGACCAGAATCTTTGGCAAATACTGATACATAATGCCATATGCATTTACGATGATCCACGGGAAAATTTTTTCGCCGACGAGCACACCGAATACACTGCCGCCCATCGTCGCATAAAATGCATACTTCAGATATTTGGATGCGATATCTTTCTTCCCGTAGCCAAGTGCCTTCATCGTCCCGATCTGCGTCCGCTCCTCCTCGACCATGCGGGTCATCGTCGTCAGGCTGATCAGTGCCGCTACGAGGAAAAAGACGAGTGGAAATACCTGCGCGATATTGGTCATACGCTCGGCATTTTCTCCATAGCCCGTATTATCCGGCAGCTCGTTGCGGTCGTACACGTACCACTTCGGCGCCTTTAAATCTGCAAGCTGCTGCTCGGCATCCGCAATCTTTTCTTCCGCATCTGCGAGCTGCTGCTTCGCATCCGTAATCTTCTGCTCACCGTCCGCGATCTTATCTGCCGCCTTTTGCTTTCCGTCCTCATAGTCCTTCCAGCCATCTGCGATCTTCTGTTCATTATCAGCAAGCTCCTGCTCGCCGTCCGCGATCTGTTTCCGTCCGTCGGCTAACTTCTGGCGTGCTTCTGCCAGCTGGCTCTTTGCATCATTCAGCTGTTGCTCCCCACTCGAAATCTTTGCACGGGAAGCATTCAGTTCTGCCCAGCCAAGGTCCAGCTTTTTGCGCGCCGTGCTCAGCTGACGCTTTGCATCGGCCAGCTCCTGTTTTCCTGCATCGATTTGTGCCTGCGCATTTTGCAGCTCCTGTTCCTTTTCGAATAGCTGCTGCTTTGCCGCAAGGAGCTGTTCCTGTCCCTGCTGTAACTGCTGCTGCCCTGCCGCCAGCTCTGCAAGTCCCGCATCCAGCTGCGTCTTTGCCGTGTTCAGTTCTGCTTCTTTTGCCGAGAGCTGGCTGTCCGTCCCGGCAAGCTCAGCTGTGGCGGCATCGAGCCTGGATTTTGTCTCATCCAGTCCTGCCTTTTGTAAAGCGAGCTGTTGCAATTTTTTCGACAACTCCGTCTCTCCAGCCAAAACTTCACCCGCAAGTTGCTCCGTTTCCTGCTGCAGAGCGGGAAGCTTCCCGTCTGCATCCTGTATTTTTGCTATCGCATCAGCAATAGTTGCGTTGCATGTGTCGACTGCCGCCTGCGCCGCTGTCACAGAAGCAGAAGTGCTGTCCATATCCGCCTTACTCTGCCGTGCTGCTTCATTTGCCTGATTCCGTTCTTCCTCCGATGCGTCCGGATCCTGTGCCAGACGATCTGCTTCTGCCTGTGCCGCATCATATACAGCCGTTTTCTCAGCCAGTGTCTGCCGGCTTGCTGCAAGCGTCTGCAAAAGTCCTGAGAGCTCCGATTCACAGGCATTTTTCGTATTTTCCGCCGTAATCTTCTGCGTTGTCAGCGCTGCAACCTGTTGCTGCTTCTCCGTAAGACCTGCCTTTTTTTCATCCAGTTCTGCCTGCTTTGCGTCGCAATCCGCCTTTTCTGTCTCATAAGCGTCAAGCGCTTCCTGATACGCCTGCTGGTTCTGTGCAAAATCCGACTTTGCATCCTCATACTGTGCGCGTGCCTGCGTGATCTGCGCCATTCCTGCCTCGTATTGCTCCCTGGATGCCTGCAGCTGCCCCGCTGCCTGCTCCAGCTGCGCTGCGCTCGTCTCAAGGCGTGCGTTCTGTTCCTCAAGCTGCTGCCTTCCACGTTCCAGCTGCGCCGCTCCGTCGTCGATCTGCTGCTGCGCCTCCGATAGCTGCTGATTTGCTTCGCTCTCCTTGCTCTGGTACTTTTTCAGTCCGGACTGGTACTCCTTTTCCCCGTCCTTTAACTGCGAAATGGCTGCTGCGATCTGGCTTCTGGCATCGTCCAGCTTCGTCTCATTGTCTTTGACCTGCTGTTCGCCATCTGTGATCTCCTCTTCCCCGTCGGTAAGCTCCTGCTTCGAATCTTCTAACTTCTGTCTGCCATCCGCCAGCTCGGACTCGCCCCTGGTCAGCTCCGACTCTGCCTCGGAAAGCTCCGATTCTGCTTCCGCCTTCCCGTCGGCAAGCTCCTGCTCTGCATCGGCGACCTCCTTTTTTCCGTCTTCGACTTCCTTTTTTGCATCGTCAATCTTCTGCTGTGCCTCGTCCTTCACCTCCGCATAGCGTGCCTCACACCGGACGTCCTGAATCGCCTCTACGCGCTCCATTACTTCCTCGACCTTCGCATCGTAAGCATCGGTATAGGCAACTTCCTCCGCTGCACCCTCCACGCGCAGATACGCAGTATGATAAATGTCAGAATCAAATGCCTCCGGCAAAAGGTAGGCAAAGCCGGACACCGAGCCATTGCCAAGCGTCGTGCTGCCGCGCTCAAATGCAATGTAGCACGGGCTGTAACCGATCCCGCACACGGTAAACTGCCGGTAACACATCGCCGTATCGTCTTCCGAAGAAACCGTGACCGTCAATGTATCCCCGACGGAATATCCCTGCCGCTCGGCGAACATGGCATCCAGAAAACACTCGGTCGGTGTCTTGGGCAACCGTCCCTCTTTCGCAGAAAGCTCATTTACGCCCTCCGGGATCGACTCAAAATGCAACACCTGCTGCACATCGCCGCTGCCACAGTACACGTCCTCCATATAGCTTCCGACCGCAAGTGCGACACCCTCAACCTTCGAGAGCGCTTCGATGTCGGTATCGGTCAGTCCGAGCGTTCCGAGCACCTTGATATCCATGAGTTTATTCCGGTCGTAATAATAGTCTCCGGTCGCGCGCATATCCGGCGCAGCCGCCTGAATCCCGGAAAAAAATGCCACGCCCATTGCCACAATAAAAAAGATGGAGAGAAACCGGTTCAGGCTCTTTCGTACTTCGGTATGAAATTCCTTCCGTAATGCTTTTTTCTTCAATGTCCCGCTCCTTACCACTCGATTTCCTGTACCGGCGTCGGCTGTGCATTCAGCGACATCTCAGAGACACGCCCGTTCTTGATCCGGATGACCCGGTCCGCCATCGGCGTGATCGCCGTATTATGTGTGATGACGATGACCGTCATGCCTTTCTGCCGGCACATATCCTGTAACAGCTTCAGGATCGCTTTCCCGGTCTGATAGTCAAGCGCTCCGGTCGGCTCGTCACAGAGCAGAAGCTTCGGATTCTTCGCCAGCGCCCGTGCGATCGAGACACGCTGCTGTTCACCGCCGGAGAGCTGCGCCGGAAAGTTCCCCATGCGCTCTCCCAGCCCGACCTCCTGCAACACCCGTTTTGCATCCAGCGGATTTTTACAGATCTGAGATGCCAGCTCCACGTTTTCCAGTGCTGTCAGGTTCGGAATCAGATTGTAAAACTGAAACACAAATCCGATGTCGTCCCTGCGGTAGCCGGTCAGCTTCCGCGGGCTGTATTTTGCGATGTCTTTCCCGTCTACGAGCACCCGTCCCGTGCTCGCCGTATCCATACCGCCTAATATATTAAGTACCGTCGTCTTCCCCGCGCCGCTCGGCCCGACGATGACGACAAACTCGCCCTTTTGCACTTCAAAATCAATCCCGTCCACCGCATGGATATCGACCTCCCCCACATGGTAGACCTTTGTCACCTGTTCCAGCTTTACGTATGCTTCCTGCATGTAACCTCCTGTGTTGATCCCCGTTTTAGTTCCATGATTTCTCCCGGATACCGGATTCTCTCATCTCCATCGATTCTCCGTCATATGCCCGACATTCTTTTTCATATGAGCATCTATGTCCTATTGTAGCTTTCCTTCTGCACCTGTGCAATGACTTTATAAAAATTTAACCGAATCAAGCAAGTAGCGAAGCTAGGCCCCGCAGCAGAGCTGCAGGGATAGATTGCGAATATCCGCTTGACCCGTTCCTGTAAAAATTGGGATGTACCTGCCGGAACAAAAAACGGGAAGCACAGACACCAGACCTTCGTTCTGATATCTGCACTTCCCTGTTCTGTTTTGTCTTTTTATTGCCGGTCCGCCAGCGGCACATACGTTCTGTGGTGTCCTACATACTTGTACGCCGGACGGATGATCTTGCCCTCGTTTACAAGCTCCTCGATCCGGTGTGCCGACCAGCCTGCGATACGGGAGATCGCAAAGATCGGGGTAAACATCTGCGTCGGAATGCCGAGCATCGAATATACAAATCCACTGTAAAAATCGACATTGCAGCAGATCGGCTTATGCAGGTTCTTACGGCCGGTCAGAAGCTCGGACGCCAGCTGCTCTACCTTCGAATAGAGCATGAACTCCTCGGTAAGTCCTTTTTCCTCCGACAGGCTGCGCGCATACTCTTTCAGGATGACTGCACGCGGGTCGGACAGCGTATAGACCGCATGCCCCATACCATAGATCAGTCCACTGTGGTCAAACGCTTCTTTGTTGACGATTTTTTCCAGATATGCGTAGATCTCGTCGTCATTGCTCCAGTCTTTTACATGCGACTTGATATCCGAGAACATGTTCTCGACCTTCAGGTTCGCACCACCGTGCCGCGGTCCTTTCAGAGAACCGAGGGAAGCGGCTACTGCGGAATAGGTATCCGTACCCGTCGAGGATACGACGTGCGTCGTAAATGTGGAGTTGTTACCACCGCCGTGCTCTGCGTGGATGACAAGTGCAATATCAAGTACCCGCGCCTCCAGCTCCGTGTACTGTCCGTCGCTTCTCAAAATCCGCAGGATATTTTCCGCCGTGGATAAGGTCGGATCCGGATAACGGATGACAAGGCTCTGGTCATTGTGGTAATGCTGGTATGCATGGTATGCATAGACCGATGTCAGCGGCATCGTCGCGATCAGAGTCAGTGCCTGACGCAATACGTTCTCGATGGAAATATCATCCGGATTCTCGTCATAGGAATACAGGGTCAGCACACTTCGCTGCAGTGCGTTCATGATGTTCAGGCTCGGTGCCTTCATGATGACATCACGCACAAATTTGCTCGGAAGCTCCCGGTACTGGTTCAGCAGATCGATAAATTCCCGCAACTGCTGCTTGTTCGGAAGTGCGCCAAACAAAAGGAGGTAGGTGATCTCCTCGAAATTGAACCGTCGCTGCTCAAAGCCCTTCTTCAGATCCATGACATTGTAACCCTGATAGTACAGCTCACCTTCGCACGGCACTTTTTCTCCATGTATGGTCTTAAAACCGGTAACGTCAGAGATCTCGGTCAGGCCGGTCAGAACACCCTTACCGTCTGACTCACGCAGACCCCGTTTTACATCGTACTCTGCATACAGGTTCAGATCGAGTGCTCCGGAAATCATACAATATTTTACGAGCTGGCTCAGCCGCTCGTCTCTTGTCTTTCTGTCTGTCTCATTCAGTACCATAATCTCTCTCCTCCTGTATTTACTCAATTCCCATTTTTTTCAGTAAAAACTGAATATTCTGGCTCTCAACGGAACTGAAGACACTCTCATCAAAATGATCGGCATCCGCTGTCCCCTGATACCAGGACTTGCCCTCAAAGTATTGCTGGATGGAGTCGGTTCCAAAGATCCGCCCATGCCTTGCATAAATCTCATTAATCGCCATCTGCAGATCATCATAGGACATTCCCTGCACATCTGCATCGGTCAGTGCGCGTTCTGAGCTCTCCGGCAGAATGTATTCACTGTCATCTGCCTGCGCCTGTGTCTGCCCCTGGATCTGGATCGCTTCGGTCTGCTTCGGCCCGTCCCCGGTCACGAGGATCTGAATGCCAGACGCGATCTGATCGATCTCGGATGCCATCGCCGTATACTCCTTTTGTGCTGCCTCATTGTTCTGCGCATACTGCACATCGGTCGGAAGCGTCAGCACATAAGCGGCTCCTCCACCCGTCCCGAGTAACCGGTAATTCGGCAGATCCTGATAGGACATATCCGTGTATTTTCCAATCGTAAAGAGCGTTCCATTATAGCCGAGCGCCTTCGACGACTGCTGGTAAAAAACATAAAAATTTCCCTGCTGGGTAATTCCGTATTTTCCCTTCCAGTCTGCCGGAAGTGTCACCGTAAAATCAGTATAATTTAACGTAGTCGCCGTCGCGTCGGTCTGCGCGGTTGTCTCCGCCTGTGCGGCCGTCTCACTCTGGGCAGTACTTCCGGTCTGCGCCTGTGCATTCGAATTGCCATCGTCACCCAGAATCTTAATCGCTTCGGTCTCCTTCTTTTCTGAACCCTTCGCATCGGTCTGTTCCGTCTGCGCCTGATTGGCTGTGGTGCCATTCGAGCTGTGATTCTTTGAACGTCCGATCAGCCAGAATGCCCCAAAAGTCAGAAGCGCAATAACCAGTACACCGATAAATCCGAGCAGAATGTACTGAAGCGTCGTAAAGCGCCCTTCTTCTTCGTCCTCATCGACTTCCAGATCCCAGCGGTTCTCCGGATCCGTCGGTACATACCGCTGCGCTCTGGTACGCCGCCATTCCTCCGGGGATGTCCCGTCTGGCCGCTGCGGCGAAAACGCATGATCCCTTCCGATATTTGGGATAGATGGTCCGGCGGATGTGCCGGTCTGTGGCCGCCGCCTCTGTGGATTCCCCGTGCCTGTCTGCACGGATCCTGTATGGACATCGGCAGATGCCCCGGTCTGTGGTCGCCGCCTCTGTGGATTCGCTGCGCCGGCCTGCACGGATCCTGTATAACCCCCGGCAGGTGTTCTGGATTGCGGACGTCTCTGCGGATATCCTGCACCTGGCTGTGCCGCCTCTGTATACCCACCTGCCGGCTGCCCCGCCTGCAAACGTCGCTGCGGTGGAGTACCGGCTCCACGTCCGGATGTCTCACTGCTTCTGCGCGGGGTAAATACCTGACCGGTCTCGTTCTTCTGTCCGTCCGGTGTCTTTGACACCGCTGCGCCACAATTTTCGCAGAATTTTGCGGTCGGCTCCAGCGCATGTCCACACTGCGGACAATATCGCATATTTCCCATAACTGCTCCTCTGTCTTTCTGCCTTTTTCGATACGTCGCTTCGTGACTGATCTATGCTTCCGTCCCGGCGGCCTTCTTCACCGCTTCCGCCATCATCTCCAGATAGGCCGCTGCCTGCTCAAGCTTCTGGGCGTCGATGGAATAGTAGGACCATTTTCCCTGGCGCCGGCATGCTACCACACCGGACTCGCAGAGGATTTTCATATGATGAGACAGCGTCGACTGCACGATGCTCACCGACTTGAGCAAATCCGCCGCACAGAGTTCCCCGCTCTCCCGGATCAGCTGTACAATCTGCAGCCGGACATCGTCGCCCATCGCCCGGAACAAAAGAGCCGCCGCCGTATCATCGGCCGGTGCCATCTGCGCATGCTTTGCGGTCTTCTTTCTCTTCACCGGGCTGCGTTTTACAGGTGCGGCCGCGTCTGACGCTTCTTCTGCCTCCGGCAGCACATCTGTAACCGTTTCCTGTGACAGCGTTTCCGTCAGCTTGTTCTTTTTTTCTTTCTTTTTCTTCTTTGGCTTATCTTCGAGCTTCTGCTTTTCCTGTTTTTCGAGCTTCTCGAGCTTTGCCAGTTTTTTCTTTTTCTTTTCTTTCATCTGTATTCTCTCCTGCTTTTGCCTTGATTTAACATTATAGCACGTTGTATTTATGCCGTAAAGCGGTTATTCTTGCATATTTTTCATATTTCGACTGTTTTTATGTATTTTTATTCACATGATGATACCAAGGATAAAATCATTCATATACAATCACCGGCGTCCCGACCGATACCGCATTGAATATCGTCTGCGCCTGCTCATACGGCGTATTGATACAGCCGTGTGAACCGTTGGTCAGATAAATGGTCCCGCCGAAATACGCGCGTGTCTGCATATCGTGAATTCCGATGTTTCCATTAAATGGCATCCAGAAATCGACAGGAGACTGATATCCTTCTCCGACCAGAACTGCATTCCGCTTCATCGCATCAATGGCCCAGACGCCACCTGCCGGCGTCGCGTTTTCTTTGTTCGGATTACCGGTCACCACCGGAGTATCCACAATACACGTACCATATTGATAACACCACATCCGCTGCTGGGAAATGCAGATCTCCACATAAGTATCTCCGATATCATTCGTGTCCCGGCTCTTGGCTGTGTATAAATATTCAGGCTCCATCGTTCCCTGGTATCCGTCTGCCAGCGCATTCAGCAGTGCGACTACCGTGGCATCCTGATCCATACACCAGCCGTAATCCCCGCCGCTTAACGTGACCATCGTCCCGAGTGACGTATAGAATTCCCGTGTCAGGCCGAACGTATCGTATTTTGCAGCCAGATCTTCTACATAATCCGTGACTGCCACTTCATCTATGACATATTCCCCGTCTGCGCGCGTCACGATCCAGTCCGCGATGACCGGCGCATTTACGACTTCCTTCCGGTCACCAAAATCATACGTGATATACGCCTTTGCGAGCGCACTCTTTTTCTTGGCCTCTTCTTGCAGCGCCTCATCGTCCGAATAAATCTCCGGATTCACATAACAGCCGGACTCCTCCAGCGAACATGCACTTTGCCCCGCATCCAGCGCATCCAGAATCGCCTGCTTCGTCTTCGTGATGTCCAGTGTCGTCCCCATGACCTCCGGTGCCACCTCAAACCCGGTATCTGTCGTTTTCACATATGCATCTTCCGGCGCGGTCACATAGAGCGGATTCATGCAGTCCAGCTCGGAAAATGCCTGCACCGCCGCATCCCGGTCATAGGAAAATGCAACGGATGCTGCATTGGAACGCTTTAACAGAATCATGACCGGCCAGAGAAACGACTTCTGCGCCTTCAGCATCTGATTAATGCTGCTGTCGTCTACAAATGTAAGTCCGATCTGCCCTGCGGTGAGATATTCGCTTACCCCTCCCCGCTCTTTGATCTCAAGCCGGTAATCATCAAGCCGCTTTGCCACTTCTGCCTTTACGGTATCTGCCGTCTGCTGGCTGCAGTCAATGCCGTAAATCTCCGTATCTTCATAAAAATGAGAGCCAAAATAGACTGCTACCCCAATATAAATCCCAAGCACGCCGATTCCAATCCCTGCAAGAATCCGGTTTCGTTTCTGCCGTTTCCGTGCCCGGAGCTTCTGCTGCCAGCCTTCTGTCACTTCCTGTGCTGCAGCTGCTTCCCGCCTGATTTTCCTGCCTTCTGAACGATTTTCCGTCCTTGTTACGGTTCTTCGTTCCCGGCCATACTCCCTTCTCTCTTCAGCAGAAGCGGTATGTTTCGATCCGCCGGATGATGCCGGTTCCTCTTTTTCTTCTATCTGTCTGCGGCGTTCCCCTCTTGGACGTTCTGACTCGCTCACCCGCTCGGATTCCGCAAGCCGCATGCGCCGCCGCTCCCCTCTTTGATCCATCTTGTTTTATCCCCCGTTGCTGTGTCAAGCGAATATTCGCAATCTATCCCTGCAGCTCATCTCTGCAGCTTTGCTGCGGGGCTTCTGCTGCGGGGCCTAGCTTCGCTACTTGTTCCGTACGCCTGCCTGTAAAAGAGGCGCCTGAGTTTTATCATATCACTCCGTCTGTTTTTTCGCAACGTGAAACAGAAAAAGGCAGCGCCACCTTTTTGAATGACCACTGCCTTTTCTCTCTCATATCTTTATACCCGTCAGTTTATCAAAAGCTACAACCCTGATTTAAGTCAAAGTGGAGATTCGCAATCTATTCCTGCCGCTTTGTTCTTTACTCCGCGTTACTGCAGCTGGCTTAAGCGCTCCTTTACCTGATCCATCATCTGGGTGTATTTCTCCAGCTTCGCCTTCTCCTCATCGATCTTGGACTGCGGCGCTTTGCTGATGAATTTCTCATTGCCGAGCATTCCATTGACACGGGCGAGCTCCTTTGTCAGACGCTCCTCTTCCTTCTTGAGACGCTCGATCTCCTTATCAATGTCAACCAGCTCTGCAAACGGCATGTAGATGACTGCCTCCGGGATGACTGCTGACACTGCATCCTCACCGATGCCGGACTTATCTGCCTGTACGTGTACGCTGCTCGCGTAGCCAAGTGTCGCAAAGAATACTTTGCCGGTCTCGAAAATCTCGCGTACCTCCGCATTTTCCGAAACGACGAATACCTGCGCCTTCTTGCTTGGCGGAACGTTCATGCCGGTACGCACATTACGGATCGCACGGACCGCTTCTTTGATCGTCTCGACTTCCTTTTCTTCCTTCGCAAAGTTCCATGCATCCTGATATTCCGGCCATGCGGAGATCATGATAGACTCCTCTTCCGGATGCAGGGTGCAGAAAATCTCTTCTGTAATGAACGGCATATACGGATGCAGCAGCTTCAGTGCATTCGTCAGGACCGTCTTCAATGTCCAGAGTGCCGCTGCCTTTGTCGTGTCTGTCTCGCTGTACAGACGCGGCTTCACCATCTCGATGTACCAGTCACAGAACTCCTCCCAGATGAAATCGTATACCTTCTGGACTGCGATGCCGAGCTCGTATTTGTCCAGATTCTCCGTCACTTCTTTTGCAAGTGTATTGACCTTGGAGAGAATCCACTTGTCTGCTCCGGTCAGGGTCGCAAGGTCGATCTGCTCCGGCACCTCTGCCTTTTCCAGATTCATCATAATGAAACGGGATGCATTCCATACCTTATTTGCAAAGTTCCGGGATGCCTCGACACGCTCCATATAAAAACGCATGTCATTGCCCGGCGCATTTCCGGTCATCAGTGTCAGACGCAGTGCATCTGCACCGTACTGGTCGATGATCTCCAGCGGATCGATGCCGTTGCCGAGGGATTTGCTCATCTTCCGGCCCTGGGAATCGCGCACCAGTCCGTGAATCAGTACATGATGGAACGGTACCTTTCCGGTCTGCTCCAGTGCGGAGAATACCATACGGATGACCCAGAAGAAAATGATGTCGTAACCGGTTACCAGCACGTCCGTCGGGTAGAAATACTCGAGCTCCGGTGTCTTATCCGGCCATCCGAGTGTGGAGAACGGCCACAGTGCTGAGCTGAACCAGGTATCCAGTGTATCTTCATCCTGTGTAAAATGTGTGCCGCCGCATTTCGGGCAGATCTTCGGCATCTCGCGCGCTACGACGGTCTCGCCGCAGTCGTCGCAGTAGTACGCCGGGATCCGGTGTCCCCACCAGAGCTGTCTGGAAATACACCAGTCGCGGATATTCTCCAGCCAGTGCAGATACGTCTTGCCGAAACGCTCCGGTACGAACTGCAGCTCGCCGCTCTTTAAAGCCTCGATTGCCGGCTTCGCCATCTCGTCCATGCGGACGAACCACTGCGGCTTGATCATCGGCTCTACCGTCGTCTTGCAGCGGTCATGAGTGCCGACGTTGTGCTCATGCGGTACGACCTTGACCAGAAGTCCAAGATCATCCAGATCCTTCACCATCGCCTTTCTGGCCTCATAACGGTCCATACCCGCATACTTGCCACCGAGCTCGTTGATGGTCGCATCGTCGTTCATGATGTTGATCTCCGGAAGGTTGTGGCGCTTTCCCACCTCAAAATCGTTCGGATCATGAGCCGGCGTGATCTTTACGCAGCCGGTACCAAACTCTTTGTCTACATATGCGTCCGCGATAACCGGGATCTCACGGTCCGTCAGCGGAAGCTTCAGCATTTTTCCGATCAGATCCTGATAACGCTCGTCATCCGGATTGACTGCCACTGCGGTATCACCAAGCAGAGTCTCCGGACGGGTCGTTGCGATCTCGACGAATCTGCCCTCTTCCCCGACAATCGGATAATTGATGTGCCAAAAATATCCGGCCTGATCCACATGCTCAACCTCG
>JAQXGF010000035.1 GCA_029006155.1 Lachnospiraceae bacterium | reverse complement strand
CTGGAGCTTGGCGGACGCTCCGGTGCGACCTGCCTGGCAGAGCTGGTTTCGATTTATTATGGCTATGACTATTATGAAAAGCTGATTCTGGCAGCACTTGGTGAGCCGGTCGACTTTCCGCAGGAACATGCGGTGCCGAATGCGAGCATGCTCTTGCGCAGTGAAAAAGATGGCGTGATCACGGCGATTGAGAACCGGAACGAGCCGGATCCGGATATCTATGAGGTACAGTTCGATTATCAGGTAGGCGACCGGGTAAAGAAATTCCACGTAGGGCCACACCGGATCGGGCATGTCATCACGAAAGGCGAGACGCTGGATGCAGCGGTAAAGAAGCTGCACGAGGCGCTGGATAGAATCCACATTACGGTGGAGGAAGAGGAGAGATCGCCATTCAATTAATAATTTTCAGGACTGGGAGTTTGGATCTATGGAACCCCCAGTCCTGTTTTATCTGGAAAATACTTGATTTTGTAAATAGAAAGGGGTAAAATAGCGCAGGATTCGGAATAAAAACGAGTGAAAAACGAGAAGAGTACGGATCGATTCGTACAAAAAGAGGAGGAAATGAAATGTTAAAGAAACAGTTATGTGCATGGAAAAAGCGTGGGATGGCGCTGCTTCTGGCAGGATTTACGGCGTTTGGAATGGTGGCGGTTCCGGTCTTTGCAGAGGAGCAGACGGAGACAGAGACTGAGGCAGATGGGACGGCACAGAGCGTTCTGCCGAATGGCAAAGAGGTCTACAATGTACTCCTGATCGGTTCCGACCGCAGAAATGACAGCTGGAATGGCAATTCCGACGTCATGATCGTGATGTCGGTCAATGCAGGGAGCAAGAAGCTTTCCCTGACGTCCTTTATGCGTGATCTCTATGCGGATATTCCGGGACATGGCGTGCACAAGCTGAATTATGCATATGCCGTCGGCGGGGCAAAGACGCTGATGGCGACGTTAGAGGATAATTATGACCTGACCGTTGATAATTATGCGGTGGTCGATTTTGAGACGATGGCGAAGGTCGTAGATCTGGTCGGCGGTGTGGAGATTGAGGTCAGCGACGCAGAGTGCAAGGTGCTCAACGATTATCTGACGAGTATGGATGCAGCGGATGACTATCTTCCGGGTGGCGGCACGTATGTGCTGAATGGCAATCAGGCGGTGGCTTACATGCGAATCCGCTATGTCGGCAACAATGACTATGAGCGTACGCAGCGCCAGAGAGATGTCCTGAGTGTGATCTTTGCGTCGATGCAGAAACTGGATGCAGAGCAGCTCACCACGCTGGTCGATGAGATCCTTCCGAATGTGGAGACTGATATCACGCCGGTTGACATGATCCGGTTGATGGCACTGCTTCCGAGTATTGGAGATTATGAGCTCTCTGAGAGCCGTATTCCGTATGACGGACTGTTCACCTCCCAGAATGAGATGCTGGTACCGGACTTCGCACAGACGAAAGAACGGCTGCATGAGGAACTGTACGGAGAGTAGAGAAATTGAAAAACAGAAATTATGAAATCGATATGTGCAATGGCAGCATTATGGATAAGCTGATTTCCTTTGCACTGCCGCTGATGCTCTCCGGCATTTTACAGCTGATGTTCAATGCAGTGGACATCGTGGTCGTGGGACGGTTCAGCGGAAGCGGAGCGCTCGCGGCGGTTGGTTCGACGACGGCACTGATCAACGTGTTTACGAACCTGTTCATTGGCATTTCGCTTGGCGCAAACGTGCTGGCGGCGCGCTACTATGCGGCGGGCAAGAACAAAGAAATGTCAGATACGGTACATACGGCGATTCTGCTGGCGCTCATCAGCGGTGTTGGGATGGCGGCCATCGGACTGCTATTTGCAAAAGGCGCGCTGGAGCTGATGGGGACGCCGGATGACGTCATCGGGCAGTCGACGCTGTACATGCGCATTTATTTTCTTGGGATGCCGTTTTTTATGCTGTATAATTATGGTGCGGCGATCCTGCGGGCAGTCGGCGATACGAAACGCCCGCTTGTGTTCCTGATCATCTCCGGTGTGGTCAATGCGGTTTTGAATATGGCGCTGGTCATTTTGTTCCATCTGGGCGTGGCAGGTGTGGCGATCGCGACGGTGATCTCCCAGATGATTTCCTGTGTCCTTGTGTTGCTCTGCCTGATCCGCTCGGATGGGGTGTACCGTCTTCGGATTTCGAAGCTGCAGATGAAGCGCTACTGCCTGACACAGATCTTTCAGGTCGGGATTCCGGCTGGGATCCAGAGCACGGTCATCAATATTTCCAATGCGATGCTGCAGTCGTCGGTCAATTCGTTCGGATCGATTGCAATGGCAGGCTATACAGCGGCGAACAATGTACTTGGTTTTCTGTATGTGTCGGTCAATTCCGTCACGCAGGCGTGCATGAGCTTTACGAGCCAGAACTACGGCGCGGGCAAGCCAAAGCGGATGGACCGTGTCCTTCTGGACTGTATGATCCTGACGGTAGTTGTCGGTGTGACACTTGGCGGCGGGGCGTATCTGTTTGGCAACGAGCTGCTGAAGATTTACACCGAAGAGGCGGACGTCATTGCCTGCGGGCTGGAGATCTTATCGATCACGACGGTGTGGTATTTCCTGTGCGGGCTGATGGATCTCTTTCCGGGGGCATTGCGTGGCATGGGACATTCCGGTGTGCCGATGATCCTCTCGATCATTGGAACAGTTGGCACACGAATCGTCTGGATTTACTGGATCTTCCCATATCACCGTTCCCTGTGGGTGCTGTTTATCTCTTACCCGGCGTCCTGGATCATTACGATTGCCCTGCAGGTCGTTTGCTATGGGATGGTGCGTCGGAAGGTACATGGAAGCTTTGCATGAAAAACGGGGTGGATTGCGAATCGTTGTTTGATAAAACAGAATAAAAGATGTGGTGTCTGGTTATATTAATCGTGTGGTTCATAGAACGGAACCAGATTGCAGATATGGATATTGGATGCCCGGATCAGGCGGATACCAGATCACGGTTCGGTGTCGGGCATGGACAATATACAGGGTCTGCAGGAAAATTTCAGACACAGGAAAGGACAGACGCCATGATTTTAAATGAGAAGGAACGATCAGTAATTGAGGATCTGCAGACGCAGGAAAAGAGCTGTGTGGAAAAATATGCACGGTATGCCGGACAGGCCAAAGACCCGGAGCTGCAGAACCTGTTTGGAAGATTGCAAAAAGAAGAACAGGAACACTATGATTCTCTCGGACAGGTGCTGTCCGGAACGGTACCGTCATGTAACTGCAATGATACTGCGGGCCGGGAATATCAACCCAAGGCGACATACACACAGATGACACAATCGGAAGAGAAAAAGAATGATGCATTTCTTGCGACGGACTGCATCGGGACGGAGAAGCTCGTGTCCGGAACGTACAATACGGAAGTGTTCGCATTTTCGGACAGCGGCGTGCGCAAGCTGCTCGCAGATATTCAGGTCGAGGAGCAGAACCATGC
>JAQXGF010000034.1 GCA_029006155.1 Lachnospiraceae bacterium | reverse complement strand
AGAAGAGGCAAAAACGTACAATATCGGTATCTGCCAGCTCGTACAGCACGTAGCACTTGACGCAGCGACCGAGGGCTTCAAGGATGCCCTGACCGATAAGCTCGGCGATGCCGTTACCTTTGATGAGCAGAACGCACAGGGTGATTCCAATACCTGCTCTACGATCATCAACAGCTTCGTTTCCAACGGCGTTGATTTGATCCTTGCAAATGCGACCCCGGCGCTTCAGGCAGCCCAGGCAGGTACCGATGAGATTCCGATTCTCGGCACCGCAGTTACCGAGTATGGCGTAGCGCTTGGCCTGGATAATTTCGATGGCACTGTCGGCGGCAACATTTCCGGTACTTCCGATCTGGCACCGCTCGACCAGCAGGCGGCAATGCTTCAGGAGCTGTTCCCGGATGCGAAAAATGTCGGACTGCTCTACTGCTCCGCAGAGCCGAACTCCAAATATCAGGTCGATACGGTAAAGGCAGCACTTGAGGATCTCGGATACACATGCGAATATTACGCATTCTCCGATTCCAATGATCTTTCTTCTGTCACCACGAACGCTGCTTCCGAGTCCGATGTCATCTATGTACCGACCGACAACACCGTCGCTTCCAACACAGAGATCATCAACAACATCTGCCTTCCGGAGAAGGTTCCGGTAATCGCAGGGGAAGAAGGTATCTGCTCCGGATGTGGCGTGGCAACGCTTTCCATCAGCTACTACGATCTCGGATATGCGACCGGTGAGATGGCTGTACGGATCCTCGCAGACGGTGAGGACATCTCCACGATGCCGATCGAATACGCTCCGAACTTCACAAAAGAATACAATGCAGACATCTGCGCAGAGCTCGGTATCACCGTTCCGGATGATTATGTAGCCATCGGCGCAGAGGCAGAGGAGACGACTGAGGCTTCTACCGAAGCAACTACAGAAGCTGCCACAGAGGCAGTTACCGAGTAAGCACATGGATTCGGATACCATCCGGCTGATTGGACGGTATGAATCCGCTTACATATAACAGACCACATACAGCGGGAAAGGATGCTTCCTCTCCCGCCGTTTTGTCTATCAGGAGGACTTTCACTATGAATATTATGAACCTGATCAATGCACTGCCGGGAGCAGCTGCACAGGGACTGATCTGGGGCATCATGGCAATCGGCGTCTGCCTCACGTTCCGGATTCTCGATGTCGCTGATCTGACCGTCGACGGGACCATGTGTACCGGCGGCGCTGTATGTATTATGATGATGCAGGCCGGCTTCGGCGTCTGGCCTTCCATGCTGGCTGCGACCGGAGCCGGTATGCTCGCCGGACTTGCGACCGGCATTTTCCACACCTTCATGGGTATCCCGGCGATCCTTGCCGGAATCCTGACACAGCTTTCCCTTTATTCCGTAAATCTGAAGATTATGGGAAAGGCAAATCAGGCGATCAACGTCAGCCAATACGACCTGCTCGTCTCTCTTCGTTATATTAAAGGCGTTGCATTTTATAAAAATACGATCTTTGTCGTTGCGCTCTTCATTCTCGTACTGATCGCAGTTCTGTACTGGTTCTTCGGCACAGAGCTTGGCTGTGCGATCCGTGCGACCGGCTGCAACTCCAGCATGTCCCGTGCACAGGGCATCAACACGAACTTCAATAAAGTACTCGGTCTGATGGTCTCCAACGGACTGGTAGCCCTCTCGAGTGCACTGCTTGCCCAATACCAGGGCTTTGCAGATGTTAATATGGGACGGGGTGCGATCGTCATCGGCCTTGCCGCTGTCATCATCGGCGAAGCGGTCTTTGGACGTATTTTCAAAAATTTCGCCCTTCGCCTTTTAGCTGTCGCACTCGGTTCGATCCTGTATTATCTGGTTCTTCAGACCGTCATCTGGCTCGGCATTGATACCGACCTGCTGAAGCTGCTCTCCGCACTTGTGGTGGCTGTATTCCTCGCCATCCCATACTGGAAAGGACGCTATTTTTCAAAGCCTGTAAAACGGGGAGGGAACAAAAATGCTTGAACTGAAAAACATTCATAAGACCTTTAATCCGGGAACAATCAATGAAAAGGTAGCCTTAAATGGTCTGAACCTGTCTCTTGACGACGGCGATTTCGTCACGGTCATCGGTGGAAACGGCGCCGGAAAGTCTACTATGCTCAATGCCGTTGCCGGAACATGGATGGTCGATGAGGGACAGATCCTCATCGACGGCGAGGACGTCACAAAGCTCCCGGAGCATAAACGTGCCATTTATTTAGGCCGCGTCTTTCAGGATCCGATGACCGGGACTGCTGCCACGATGGAGATTCAGGAAAATCTCGCGCTCGCCAAGCGACGCGGCAAGCGCCGTCTCCTCTCCCCCGGCATCACCAAAGCAGAGCGGGAAGAATACGTCTCGTTGCTCGCACCGCTTGGCCTCGGCCTTGAGACCCGTCTGACTTCCAAGGTGGGACTGCTCTCCGGCGGACAGCGACAGGCACTCACATTGCTCATGGCCACCTTGAAAAAGCCAAAGCTTCTGCTTCTCGACGAGCACACCGCCGCGCTGGATCCGAAGACAGCCGCAAAAGTGCTCGATCTGACTGAGACGATCGTGAACCGCGACCACCTCACGACGATCATGATCACCCACAACATGCGCGATGCCATCCTCCACGGCAACCGCCTGATCATGATGTGGGAAGGCCGCATCGTCCTCGACATCCGTGGAGAAGAAAAGAAGCACCTGACCGTAAACGATCTGCTGCAGCAGTTTGAAAAAGCAAGCGGCGAACAGTTTGCGAACGATCAGGCACTGCTGGGATAAGGAATCTCCGCTGCAGTCACTAAAGATTCCCTGTCGTCAACATTGCAGTAATTCCCGCAATCAAAAGGCATCCGATTTCCAAAGCATATCATTTTGGTATGTCTCCGGAATCGGATGCCTCTTTTTTATGAGATAACTTTATATCCTGTTTATTTTTCTACGACACTCTCCCATTTTCCATCTCATACACGACATCTGCCACGTTCATCGTGGACACCCGGTGTGATACGAGCACGACCGTCTTGTGTTCGCACGACTCCTGAATGGACTTTAAGATAATCCCTTCATTTAAAGAATCCAGGTTGCTCGTCGGCTCATCCAGTAAAAGCAATGGTGCGTCATGCAAAAAGGCCCTCGCGATCCCGATCCGCTGCTTTTCCCCGCCGGACAACGTGTCACCCAGCTCGCCAACTTCGGTCTCATAGCCCTTCGGCAGTGCCACAATAAAGTCATGGATGGAAGCTTTTTTCGCCGCCCCCTGAATCTCCTCCATCGACGCACCCGGCTTTCCGACTGCAATATTATTGGCGATGGAATCATGGAAAAGATGCGTCTCCTGTGTGACATAGCTCTCCATATCACGCAGCATGCGGGTCGGAATCGTCCGGATCTCCCGATCATCTACAAGAACCCGTCCCTGATCCACATCCCAGAATCGCATCAAAAGCTTCAGCAACGTCGACTTTCCACTTCCACTCGCGCCATGAATACCAATGATTTTTCCCGGCTTCAGATTGACCGAGTAATCCTTCAAAATCACTTCATCCTCATATGCAAATGTGACATGCTCGGCCCGTGCGCCGCTAAAGTTCTCGTGTTCATTTTCTCCGCTGATTCTCGCATCACCAGATGCCACATCTGCCATAGTATATGTCCCCTCTGCATCCGGCACTTCCTCCACAAGCGGCGTCTCTTCCAGAATTGAGAGCACCCGCTCCCCGCTCGCCAATGTCTGGTTCAGATTATTTGACAGTGAGGACAACGCTACGACCGGTCCAAAAGATCCCATCATCGCGATCGTGCAGATCAGTACACCGTCAAATCCGATGCTTTCTCTTCCATATAAATGTAACGTCAAAAACAGCATGCCAAAAGAGGCAACGAGAATGGTCAGATTCGTGACCGCGCGCTGGCTTCCCTCCATTCTGTTAAGCTCTCGCTGCATCTTCCCCAGTTCCACGGACCGAGTTTCCATCTCCGCTTCCCGTTTCGCGCCATATCCATACTGAATCGTCTCGTCCAGTCCACGCAGAGATTCCAGCACAAAACTGTTCAGCTCACCAAATGCATTGCGAAATGCCATCCCACGACCGGCGCCACGTCTTCCGTTCCAGAGCGGAATCACAAGACCGACCACAAGATAAAAACACAATGCAAGCATTCCCGCTGCGATATGGTAATGTCCGATGAAACACACCATGAAAAGTGAAGTCAGCACTGCGATCGCAATCGGTGAGATCGTATGCGCGTAAAATACCTCGAGCAGCTCGATATCCGTCGTGATGATCGAGATCAGGTTGCCCTTATCCCTGCCCTCCAGCTTTGCCGGGCACAGCTTTCGAAGTGCTGCAAAGACCTTGTGGCGAATGATCGCCAGCAGTTTAAATGCAATGAAATGATTGCAGTACTGCTCCGCATAATGCAAAAGCCCGCGCAGCACCGCCAGTAGCACAAGCGCTGCCAGAAGCCCTGGCATCCCCGGATTTCCGGAAAGTCCCTGCCACACTGCCATTCCGGCCAGGATTGTCAGAAAAATTGCGCATAGATATCCGACTGTACCGAGTATCACGGCCGCCAGCATGATATGCAAAAGCGGCTTCACCAGCCCGATAAGCTGACCCATGATCCGGAGCCCGCTCCGCCTTTTTCCTGTCCCGTTCATATGTGCTCCTTTCCCTGTGCATATGCCTCCAGCTTCCGCTGCGTCTCATAGAGCCTGTAATAGCTGCCCTGCTTCTGCATCAGTTCCTCATGTGTCCCCATTTCCTGAATCTGTCCATCCTGCAGCATACAGATCTGATCTGCACTGACCACATTTGCCAGCCGATGAGAAATCAACAAGACCGTCTTCGTCTTTGCCAGTTCCCGGATCACGTCCATGATCAGTTCCTCGCTTTCCACATCGACATTCGAGGTCGCCTCATCGAACAGATAGACCGGCGTATCGTGCAGAAGCGCTCTGGCAAGTGCAAGCCTCTGGCACTGCCCACCGGAGAGATTTCCGGCCTTCTCCTGCAGCTTCGTCTGCAAGCCCTGCTGTGTGCGCAAAAACGCAAGCAGATTTACCTGTTCCAGCACCGCCTCCAGCTCTTTGCTCGTCGCATCCGGCTTTGCCATGCGCAGGTTGTCCTCGACCGTTCCCTTAAACAGATAGCTGTTGTGTGCCACGAACGTGATGTGCCGCATCAGCTCCCCCTCCGGAATCTCATCGATCGCCACACCTCCGATTCGGATACTGCCCGTAAATCTCCGGTTCTTCCCACTGAGAAGTCCCGCGATCGTGCTCTTTCCACAGCCAGACATCCCTACCAGCGCCACAAAGCTTCCCGCCTTTACGTCAAGTGTAATATCTTTCAAAATTTCCCTTTCCTTTTCATAAGAAAAATGGACATCCGACAGTTCGATATCCAGCGGACCATCCGGCAAACGCCCTGTTCCCTGTACCAGCTCCTCAAGATCGAGCAGTCCAAAGATCTTATCACTCGCCGCCATCCCATTCATCGCAATGTGGAAAAAAGAGCCGAGCAGCCGAAGAGGAATAAAAAATTCAGATGCCAGCAGCAAAATCGTCAGCACACCGGCAAATCCCAGCCGTCCGCAGTAAAACTCACGGATCGCGACGATCATGCCGACCGCTGCGCCACCATATGCCATGATATCCATCACGCTCGTCGAATTCAGCTGCATCGTCAGCACCTTCATCGTGATCGTCCGGAAACGCTGCGCTTCTACATCCATCTCCTGTGCCTTCTGCTCATCCGCCTGGTAGATCTTTAAAGTCGTCAGCCCCTGTAGATTTTCCAGAAAGCTGTCCCCAAGACCTGTATAGACGCTCCAGTATTTATTTAGCAGTTTTTTCGCGATCTTCTGCACGAGCACGATCGACAATGGAATCATCGGCACACAGACGAGCAATACCACGCTCGCCATAAGACTTACCCTTGAGAGCACGAGAAACAGTGTCAGCGGAGCCAACAGGCTGTAAAAGAGCTGCGGCAGATATTTTCCAAAATAAATTTCCAGCTGCTCTACCCCTTCTGCGCTCATCTGCACAACTTCGGAAGTCGAGACCTGCTCCCGGTAGGAAGCGCCCAGTCGGAGCAGTTTCTCATATATCTTCTCTCGCAGAATCCGCTTCACATCCACACTGGCCGCATACGATGCGCGGGCTGCCATCCGGTCACAGACATAGCGCACAGCGATCGTCACAGCCAGCACAGAAGCGGTCCGCCACAGCCCTTCCGCATCCGGTGCTCCCGCAAAGGCCGACTCTAGCAGCCCCGCCACCGAAAACACTGCCAGGATCTGCGCCAGCAGCGCCATCCATTGCCACAAAACATTCCAGACAATATACTTTTTCGCGTGAGACAACAGCCTCACGAGCCTTGTTTTGATCATAAAGTCCCCCTTACCTTATTACACTGCTTCCTCCGTCTGCACATACACGAAGAAATAAATGACGTGGCAGACCCATACGACAGCCAGACAGATCCTTCCGACCGGCACATGCTTCATCAGAAAAAATCCAACCGCCATCACTGCCGTCACGGACCCTACGATCGTACACTTTGTCTTCCTTGTCATCGTCTTCTTCTGCACAAAGCTCTCCAGATGTTTTTGGTACAGCTGTGTCCCGAGGAACCAGCGATGCAGCTTTTCAGAGCCTTTCGCAAAGCAGAACACCGTCGCCATATAAAACGGGACGGTCGGCAGAATCGGGAGCACAATTCCTACCGTGCCAAGTCCAAGGCAAAGCAGCCCAAGTAACATCCATATGATGCGTATCGGATTTTTTCTCATGTATCGTTCCTCCATTTTATTCAGGCGGGTCATGATCCCGTCACGCCCGCCACTTTCTATCTCGTCCTACAGCGCCTCCTTCAGTGTCTTCAGCGCTTCCTGCCAGGACTTCTGCCATTACAGCCCCTCTTTAAAGCCAGAAGATCAGCAGTGCCGTGCTCTCCGGCATGTGCGCGCATCCGACGCTGCAGGTCACAGTCAGTGCGACTCTGCCTTTTATGATGCCTCTGTTGTTTTTCGCGAACCGGCACGCCTCCAGTGGAATATTCACCTTTCCATTTCGGATCTCCGCTTTGTGCAACCTGCCGCCACACTCATATTTCAACGATGACAATTTTCCTGTCATATCGGTATTATCCACTCTCGACCGCGCATTCATTTCCCGGATGCTAAGCTCCAGCCAGCTCCCGCGCTTGTTGTGCCGCAGCATCGCCTGCCGCTCAAATCCCCGGTCGGCCATGGAGCGCTTCCATTCGTGCTCCTGACCACTGCCAAGCTGGTAGATCGTAATACACACCGGAAAGGTTCCCCATTCCAGCACCTCGTTTAAAAATGACTCTTCTCTCCACACTTGTGAAAGCACGGTGCGCGATTGTGGATGGCTGTCGCTCCGGACGATCTTGCCAAGCGTCGCACAGTCAATATGCTCGATCAGCGTTTTTCCCGTCTCTTTTCGCTCTTCTTCTGACAGCCCGATGCGTTCCAGATATGCCTCCGTCTCTTCTAACAGCTTCCGGTATCGCTCCAGCATCACTCTTCCAGATTGTGTAAACTCATACTTTTTCGTGAGAATCCCGTTTTCGCAGCAGCTTTTCAGATATCTGCTCACCGATGGATGGCTCACGCCACATTTTTCCGCGATCTCCATCACCGTTCCACGCTTCCAGCCGATCTTGTCCAGCTCGATCAGATAGCGGATCTGAAGCAGCGAAGGTAACCCTGTCTGCTGTATTTCTTTTGTCGTCTCCATCTTCTGTCCCTTCTTTGCATTCTGACAGTCTGCTAACAGATATGTATATTCAGCTCCCGGCATTCCTTTTCCTGCGGAACATCCCCATCAGTAAATGCCACCAGAAGCGTTCCTTCTATGATCGGATCAGATGGACAGATCACAAATTCAAATGCCTGAGTCGGAATTTGTACCGCTTCTTCTGTCTCCTCCGCCCTCATCCAGCCTTTCTCACGATCCATGTACCAGAGTGCCTGCGGATGGTTCTCTTTTTTCTTCATCTGAAAGCTGCTTTTTTCCGGCACAATTACGATCTGCGCGCGATCCCGATACCAGTAATACTCCTCTGCCAGACGTCTTGGATAAATCCGCTCCAGCTGATAGATGCCCATCCCCGCATCATAGTCTCCGATCCCATATTTAAAACGCAGATCCGAGTGGTGCAAGATACGTTCACAGGAAGCGCCGCTGTTGATAAATTCGCAGATGCATGCGACCGTCTTTTCGCCCGCCACATGCTCGATCCGGCAGGCATCTTCCTGCGCATCCTCCGGGCTGACGCCCGCCAGCTGCAGAAACTGGGTAAATGTCTCGTGCCGGTGGCAGAGCTCCTCTCCCCGCGCAATGCCAAAGGAAGTCAACGTCAATTCATCGGACTCCGTCAGTGGATAAATGTACCCGTCCTCCAGCATTTTTTTCAGGTAATAGGTCACTTCTCTTCTGGAAAGGTCAAACTGTCGGCCGATCTGCCGGACGGAGAGCTGCAGTCCCCTCTGCCTCCACTGGCAGAGGACTTCCAGCATATCTTCCACCTTTTCCCGTCTGGAAAATGGCATCCCGCCTGCCCTGGCCTCCACAAATTCACACGTTTCTTTCTCTTCCATTTCGTTCCTCCATACCAGATACGGAAGGTTTGTCGTATCAAATATCTGGCAGTTTCAAATAATCACTATTCTGTATACCATAGTAATTTATTAGCGTCAACAAACTTTTATTATTTCGTACTTCTCGGCTACGGTTTGAAATCACGAAAAATCTGCTTAAAACATAGATTTTTGCAAAATAAAAAGATGACAGAAAGGCGTAAGTTGCGTTAATCCGCAAGAACATTTCTGTCATCTTCAAAAATCATATAAGCTTTGTCTGATCGGTTGTCTGTTCATCCACACAGACGGCATGGACGGTCGTGCGGGAATTATATCCGTTACCCGTGCAGGTCGATAAGGTCAGGATCCTCGCATCGCGCTTCGGATGGATACCAGTCTGGATCAGGGAATCATCTACCATCTCCTGAATAAAATTCTCATATTCCATCCCTCTGTGCAATGATAGTTTGTTTTTTCTAACTATTCTGTGTATAGCACAGCGGGAATTTCCTGTCAACCTTCTTTTTTCGTTCCGTACTTTGCGGGTACGGTTTTGCAGTAGGGAAACTACATGGCTTTACGGTTTTTTCATTTACTGCGACAAGTTTCATCGCAAATATTTTCTTTCTAAAAAGGACTCGCCTTTCGGTAAGCCCTTCCTGTATAGTTCCATTTTCACATCTCCCGGATCTTTCTCCCGACCACCTCTGCAAAGATCCGATGATTTTCCGCATCCATGTGCTCCTGATCTTCTGCGCTGCTCTTCACGTAGTCAGAAGCCCGGAGGAATGCGGCTCCGTATCGGTCGGCGATCCTCTCATAGACATCGCCGAGCCGCTTTGATACTTCCACGGATTCTGGTGAAAATTCCGGATCAAAGCCGTCTTCCCACACCCGTTCTCCCAGATAAATCGGTGAAATGACCAGCACTTTGCTCCTTGGCGCGTACTGCCTTGCCTGCTCCAGAAGACGCGCCACGCCCTTTCCGATCACATCTGCCGATGCGGAAAACACGGTCTTGCAGTCATTCGTCCCCAGCATCAGTGTGATGAGCTCCGGCTGTCCGTGTGTCTCGAGCAGCACCGGGAACAGCTCCGTCCCTCTGCGCCCCTGTCGCAACGGATCCTCAAAGATCGTCGTGCGTCCGCATAGCCCTTCTTCCAGAACACGAATGCCGTCTCCCTGCAGTTCCTCCTGCAAACGCCCGGTCCACCGCACCTCCCACGGAAAACGGCTTCCATCTTTCGGATTATATCCCCATGTATTCGAATCACCAAAACAAAGTACCTCTGTCATTTCTGTTTCTCCATTCCTGTATGTATCGCCCTGTTTTTATCCCGGTAGCAACGAGCCAGACAGCATCCTTGCATCCGGGGCTTTATTTCCTATATAATATACTAACATACTAGGTTAATGAATAAAACTACTTTTTTCTGATAACTGATTATAAGGAAAGTGGATAGCAACTCATTTCATTTTACCTATCGTCCTACTACCATCGTAAGCTCTTGGCGATACCTTCGCCATTTTATTTTTCCATAGAAAAAGACTCCGAAAACCTCAAGTTGCCTTCCATTTACAATGCAAACTTCGCTTAAGCGTTCATCTGCTTTGGCGGCTCTTCTGAGAGAAAGCTCCGCTGTTCGAGGAACTGCAATAGGTAATCAGACTCACGCTGGCAATCCAGAAACCAAACAAGGTTGCAATAGACGGCAAGCTCCACAGGCTTTCATAGGGGAAGAAGTCCGTCAATCTGCAAAGTACCCCTACCAATATGCCAAAAGAAAAAAGGGCACTATATGAGCGGATTCCACCCTTGATTTTCATAATACCTTTTTCACGATTATCCATGATAGTCGCCAGTCGCAGAATCCACTGCGATATAAGGAACAATCTTGCCGTCAATCTCTACATAGACCTGATACACGCCATTTTCCAGTTCCTCATAATGATCTGGTTTGACACCGTAGTTTTCCAGCAAACTTTTTTCAAATTCGACCTTCCACGAATCATCAACAGAGGTATCCCCGTTTGTCGGGGCATCTTTGTCCTCTGAGGTATCCTCGTCAAGTGAAATACTCGCATCTGCGGAAGGGGTAGTATCAACTGCTCCATCCGTGTTTTCCGTGATGGAAGTGTCTTGGTTGCTTTTGCCGAGAACCGACTGCTTTCCGCAGGCCGTGAGGGCAAGCATCATCATTACCGCAAACAGGGCGGCAACTAAAGTCTTATGTTTCATGTTTCAGAACTCCTTTCAAAAAAAAGACGCAGAGCAATACCGGTTGGTAAGCTCTGCGTCTTTGCGTCTGGCTATACGTTTGCTTTTTATGTTCAATAAATGTTTCTGCCGCGGCCTTTTACGTTTTGTTGCCTACTTCGTTAATTTCGAGATTCATCAGATCAAAATCGACATATTCTCCATTGATTTTGAAAAAATGGGGAAACGTACACAGCTTCCGAAAACCGAACTTCTCATACAGGTGAATGGCACGAGCGTTGCTGCTGCGCACCTCAAGATTCAATTGCTCAAAGCCGTTCTCCCTGGCAAAAGTCAAAATTGTTTCCATCAAAGCAGATGCAGCACCGCAGCCCCACCATGCTTTTTTCAGGCTGATACCGAACACCCCGCGATGGCTCATGCGATTGTGGTTGCGATTCAGGCTTGCTGTACCGATGATTTCGCCATCTACCTTGGCAAAATACTGAACATTATCAGTCGATTCACACTGCGAACGCAGATAGTTTTGCTCTTCTTCAAGGCTGAGCGGAACGCCCTCTGCACCAAAGCTGAGATTATCCGTTTCGCCGCCTACAATTTTCAGATAATCCAGTAATACAGCGGCTTCCTCTGGCCGTGCGCGTTCAATAACAAACAAACTGTTACTCATCTTTAAGACTTCCTTTCGCTGTTATCTTTTCTTGTATCATCCCCGAAGTCCTGCAGTCTGCATGATAGCCTCGACAGGTTCTATCGGGTCATTTTCTCCACATCTTCACACCCTGCGCTGTCTAGCAACTCCCGTGCCTCGTTGGTCAGAAGCTTCCGGTAAGCATCATCCACCAGCTCCAGTTTTTTCAGGCAGTCAGCTATGGTATCGTTTTTCGCAGCCAGCCATGTGGAGGAGGCCTCACTAATCTCGTCTGTGCCAAGTCCCGTATTTACGCCCCAATCCAGCAGCTTGACCGCTGCCTGCACAGCCAACAGCGAAGAACCGGATGTTCCGACTGTAACACCTGTGTCGATCTCGTCCAGAATGGGAAGCGTCAGCACCGGCAGCACATCGGCGGGGGCATCGGCTGCGTCAGAGGTGGAGCAGGTCACGCCGTCCGCAGAGATCGTGACATACAGCTTTTCCTGTGTCACATCGTAAAGTGTTTTGACATCAATTCCTCAGAGTGTTCTTTCCATCTATCTGCTGAATGTAAACTGTTCCTTTTGCGTGACGCGCTTCCACATAGAAGGAATATGTACCGCTTTCAGGAATATTTACGGTAAACTCACTCACGCCCTTGCCGTTACCGGCATATAAAGAGCTTTTGTCCGGTTCCTTGATCTCCATGCGGATAGAGCCTTTTACGGTTTCAAATTGAACCGCAAGCGTATCGCCCGCACAGAGTTCCATCGTGAACCGGTCGCTTCCGGTCATGCGGTCAATGTCCAATCGGTAGGAGTCTGCCTCTGCCGTGCGGCTGCCAACAAAGCAGTTTCGGCCGCAAGCAGTCAGTATGGTAGCAAGCCCCAAAATGCAAAGGATGAGAAGTATAGTGGTCAATGATTTCCGCTTCATTTATCTCCGCTCTCCACTTTCCTCAGAATGAGCATCCCAACCACAAGACCGACGATCATCCCAATGGAAATTGCAACGCCAATATAGTTTTCCAGCATTGTTCCGACCAGCAGGCCAAAGCACATGCCAAGGCTCATTCCCTCCAAGCAGTAATTGTTCTCCTGCTTCTTGCCACTCTTTTTCTGCGTCACGCCGCGAATGACCAGAACCGCCACCACCAAGGCTACCGCTACCCAGCAGAATGTGGCGGTGCGAATTGAGTGCAAAAGTACATTTCCTGCAACGTGGATAAAATTCAAAATCGAGTTCATGATAGTTCCTCCTAAGTGTTCATTCCTATGATTCGTGTCGGTCAATTCTTTTGAAGAACACGAAGTAGATCAACATGCCGTCAATCACAAGATCGTAAAGCCGCAGACGGTCAAAGAGCAAAACGCTGGATAGGATCGAGATAAGCACGATGCCTGCACCGATGACTTTGGAGAATAGACCACGTTGCTTTACTATCCATGCAAAATACGCCATGACCGGCGACAGAAAGGCGAATATCGTCCAGCCGATAATAAACGTCCAGCCGTAAACGCCTTGCCGTTCCACAGGTAACGGTTCTTTCTGATGAAGTCACGCACCATAAAGGGAGCATTGGAAAATTGCGTGGGATAACCCAAGATGATTGTGCTTTGCTTTTCCAGCGTGTCGGTAATGTGTGGAACTTCCAACGGAATACACTCCGCCGCAGCGTCCAGCAGGCTTACCAGCTTTTCAACGCAGTGCTTTGTGTTTCCGGTTCCGCTCAGATATATCCCTATCATTTATGTTTTTTTCTCCTTGCAAATCCCAATTCCGGCTTGTGGTTCGGCCAGTCGATTTTCATTCCCCTAAAACAGTAAACGCAGTACAAACCGCTCTACCGGTCTGCACTGCGTCTAAGCGTCTGGCATTTTGATTTCTTTCATTTTCCCGTTCTTGAAACGGATCACACAGGTATACTTACACTTCGGGCAAAATAAAGGAAATTCCTCTAACACCGTGCGTGGTCGTATCTGTATTCTTGTTTTGCCGCCGCATCTTGGACAGCAAAGCCAATCTAATTTTGGCTTCAGCGTTTCAGTTTTCATCATTTATATCACCTGTTGGGGCAGATATGAGCGTGATCTGCCCACATTTGTTGTTTTCGGGTTCTTCTGTTTTTCATATGAGATTACATGTCCACTTTCTCATAGGCGTGCGCCGACACCCGGAAAGTCAGCAGCATACTCACAATATAAACCACGATGCTCACGACCAGTATCGGCAGCAGCCGCAGCTGTGTGGCCGCGTCCATGTCGTCCAGCCAGCTCAGCACCGGGATGTGGGGCAGGGCTTCCAGCACCGTTGCGTCCGATAAAGCCCATCACTGCGCCCTCCGACACGGAGAAGGACACACCATTCAGGGTAAACGCCGGGTAGTGCTTCGTCAGCCCCTGTACCTCCAATACGTTCATTTGTCATTTGCCTCCCCATCTTTGCTGGGCAGACTGTTGAATACTGTCTTCAGCAGCGGGTTCAATTTGTCCACGGTTTGCAACGCAATCCCTTTCTCCTTGTCTGCCATTAGTACCAGCGTGTCCCCCGGCTGGAGTCCAAACATATCCCGTGCCTCCTTGGGAATGACAATCTGCCCCTTGGGGCCAATTTTCACGCTGCTCATATAATACTGTTCGTCTTTGTTCATGTGGCCGCTCCTTTTGGTTGGATTAGTATAACTTTTCTTACCTTTCTTAATTGTAGTACACAAATTTGAAAATGTCAAGAGTGAAAGAAGTGCAGTGCTCAGCTATGCTGTCTGCTGATCTTCCGAGCGAAGTGCCATACGATAAGAAAGCGGCGATAACTCTTTCCCAATCGCTGAATTCATTATGATCCATAGCACTTGCCAGCTTTTTTCCTGCTCTCCACGAACGGTTTTCTGCATAATTTCGTACTTTGCACCACAACTCATCTGACGATGTAATGGTTCTGAAGTCCATATACTTGTTCACCTGCCTCACGCAGTTTTATCAATCAGAATTTATCTCTCGGAAGCAATCAGTATAGCTCTGCATGGCGAACCATCCGCGCCGGACAGATTTAACGGTGCTGCATTTAAGAAATAAATGCCTTCCAAAACTTCTGCCAAACGGATTCCTTCAAGCAACACGATACCGGCTCCCAGCAGGATAAGGTGTACCTCCATCGGGGCGGCTTCGGGGCCGACAGTCTGGGGGGCATTGCCAAGCAGCAAGATTCCCGATTCGGCAAATACTTTAGCTGCTTCTGAAGAAACCTCCGCATCTCCCTTAATAAGAATTCTTTTTGCCGCTTCCGGGCTCTGCTTTTTCGCTTTTTCAAGTATTTCCGCTGCTGCAGTGCCGGAAACGATTCCGTGATATTCCGCAACATAAGCCATCCCTATGAAAGTATCCAAGCCTATGGAATCGACGGTTTTTCCGTCTTTGATAAAATGAAACGGCGCGTCGATATGCGTGCCGTTGTGAGCACACATACTAAAAGCCGTCAGGTTATACAAATTTGACATTTTCGCCGCCTCTCACTTTAATTTTTCCTGACGGCAAGGCAGTAATTGACATGCTCAAAGGCTTTCATATCTGCTCCGGCCTTGTCAATTACATTCCTTTGAATATCATCCGGTGTCAGCAGTTCATAGATCAAAAACCCGTGCTTCTCCAGCAGCGTTTCAAGCTCCGAATAGGAAAACGCCGATTGCATCGGTTCGCCGCCTGCTTTTGCCATCATAATGGTATTCTGCACACGCTTTTCGGGTGCAGCAAAGAAGTCCTCGTCCGGATAATCGAACACAAGGGAACTGCCGTCCGCGCAAAGCGAGGACAGCGCAGAGAGCATCGTGTCGATTGCTTCCGCCGAAAGGTAGTAGGTCACGCCGAGCCATGAGAAAAAGGACTTTACAGACGAATCAAAACCAGCAGCAATCAGCCGTTCCGTTAAGCTGTCCTTCGTGAAATCCACGGGGACAAAGGCGAGATTGTCAGGAATCGTCCAACCGGCGTGGATGATCCGTTCCAGCTTGTCCGCCTGCGTCAGAGGATGATCGACCTCGAATACCCGGTACTTCGATAAAAACTCTGTTTCCCGGAAAGCAAAGGTATCCATGCCTGCGCCGAGCATGACATATTGCTTTGTGCCGGTCAGAACGGCGGCTTTCAGAGCTTTCTCCGTATAGGCCGCGCGGCAGAGCGGCGACGGCGCGATATGGACATTCACAAGTCTGCGCAGCAGCTCCTTCGGCTGAAAAGCTGCGGGATCGATCTCCGGTTCAAAGAACTGCGCTCCGCCGAGGATATAGCCCTGAACGGCGGCATATTCTTCTGCTGTCAGCAGCTCTTTGGCAAGATGATCCGCGAAAACTGGATGTTTTTCGTTTTCTGCATGAAACGCCCGTCCGAACGAACTCATCAGGGCGGTAATACTGGCTTTGTTATCCATTTCATTGTCCTCCATAGTGTTCTTCCATTTCTTTCGTATGTGCATGAAGAAGCTTTAACACCTGTGTCTGGATTAGGGTGGTAATACTGGCTTTGTTAGAGCGGCGCTTCTGTCGGCGGCTGTCATTGCTTTTGTATCACCGGCAGCAGAATATTTTCGATAAAATCAATGCGGTCATGTACTGCCGGTCGGAAATAGGAAGAAACCGCAACGATGTTTTTCTCGTTCGGATCAACATAGATCACATTGCCGCTGTCGCCGATCGCGGCATAAACATTTCTTTCCGGATGCACGATCCACCAAAGATAGCTGTAGGACATTCCGCTGAAAGCGCCGCTTTCGATCCTGCGCGGGGAAAGCATTTCCTTGAGCCAATCGGGAGAAACGATCTGCCGTCCGTTCCATGTGCCGTTTTGCAGGCAGAGCTGACCGAGCTTTGCCATGTCAGCGGCGCTCAGGCACAGCCCGTAGCCGGGAGCCGCAAGCCCCTGCGGGTCGGCAAGCCACACATTATTTCTCGGTGTCTTGTCCGTTATGAACAGCTTATGCTCCTGCACGGTTCTGGCGTAAGCGTCCTCGTGTTCGGCAATGCCGAGGGGACAAAACAGATATTCATTGGCAAAGTCCACGGTTTTCATTCCAGTGGCTCTGAAAAGAATGCCGGAAAGAATGTGCAGGCAAACCGTCCGATAGTCAAATTCATCGGTGATGCCGCTCTTTCCACCAAGGAAGCCCAGCGACGCCTTCGTCCAGTCCTCACTGGAGCACACCTTCGTCCACGGGTCACCATGCCCCTTATAGGGTGCGCGCATGGTCAGAAGATGCCGGATCGTCACATCAAAGATCGTCTTTTCGCTGCGCTTGACTGAATACTCCGGAAAGTAGGAAAGCACCCTATCATTCACGCTGCCAATCATTTTATGATCGATAGCAATGCCAATCAGCAACGCCATCACGCTTTTTGTGGAGGATGCGATGTGGACGCAGTCTGTCCGCTGATAGCCGTTCCACTCTGCGGAGTAGAGTTCGTTTCCGTTCTGAAGCACACTGATCTGGCAGATATTCGGCTGATGTTCCTGTATGTACGAATGAAGTTCCTGAATTTTCATCCTTATTGCCTCCGATGTAATGCTCTATTCATTCTTATTGATTTTCAAAATATGTACTGTCCTCTCCGTTGCCATGCAGGAGTATCAGCGGCTCGCCCGCCCTTTTTCTCGATAGTACAATTCAATATCCATTTCATTCCCCTAAAACAATAAACGCAGCACAAACCGATTCGATGGTTTGCACTGCGTCTAAGCGTCTGGCATTTTGATTTCTTCTATTTTTCCGTTCTTGAAACAGATCACGCAGGTGTATTTGCACTTCGGGCAGAATAGAGGAAAGTCCTCCAGCACCGTATGTGGCCGTATCTGCATTCTTGTTTTGCTGCCACATTTGGGGCAGCAAAGCCAATTCAATTTCAGGGTTTCATCCATTTGTGGCACCTCGCCTTGCTTATCGGTCAATGCGCAGGCAGAGCCTCCGTATATCTTTTTCATGCCATTCCCCTCTGCGCTGCCGATATTGCATCTCTAATATACATTTTATCCATATCGCCCCCTCATCATATTCGTACGTCAAGGATAGAGTTGATTATCTGCCGGAATCCATAGTCGAGGAATTCATCTTCGGTCATACCATTCTGTGCGCAAATGAATTTTCCATTTATCTCGACAAGTGCAAGCAGTGAATCAAGGCTCGTTGAGAGTATATAGACTGTCAACATAGGAACGATGTCCTTCCTTACCTCGCCGCTTTTCTGCCCGCGCATAATGAGTGATTCAAGTATCGCATTGATCTCCATCCCAAGACAAAGTATATTTTTCACTGTATCTGAATCCGCCAATCGCTCAATCTCTGCTGTACCGGAACGCTTCAATGTCTCAAACGAATAAGGGTACTCTTTTCTGTAACAGCTTTTCGCTCTGCACACCGCACGATAAGCTTCAACGAACCCCGCATTATCATTTACAGCGTTTTCAATATCTGCTTTCAGTGACCGCAGCCCCTTTTCAATGATGTGGTGCAGGATATCTTCCTTGCTTTCATAATATGTGTAGAGTGTACGCCGACTGTATTCGGCTGCTTTTGAAATATCATCTATCGTCGTCTGTGCATAGCCCTTTTCCAAAAAGAGTTTTTCGGTAGCTTCCATTATTCGCTCCCTGTGCAGTGCGGCAACAGCTTCTTTTTTGCTCATCCGTTCCATAGTAAACCTCTATTCTAAAAAGTATACTCATAGTATACAATATTACATTGACGCTGTCAATAGCAATTCCGCCATTTCGATTCAGCCCTTGCGTTAATACTTTTTGTTTATCACGGTGTGCGGAAATCGAATGTATTTCTTCCGTCTAACCTATATCGAATATCAGAACTTGTCCGCAGGGGTTGATCTCGCACTGGATAATCTCCGCTCTCCGGCCACTTCGGGCAAAGCCATAGAAAGTACAGCAGCGCCAGCACAGCGAAGTCGAAAAGATATTTGAATGACTTTAGCATTGCGGTCAATCCTCCTTTTGTTCCTGTGCTGCGATCTCATTCAAAACTCTGTCTTGATGTGCTTCAATAGCAATCAGAACCAATAGGATCAACAAAATAGCTCCAGCAAGTCCCCACACAATTTATGACACGAGTTTCAGCCGGAACAGCCGCAGGACAAGGCCGACCAGCAGGAGAATCCCAATCCATTTGAGCATAGCCGTTCCCGGCTCCAGCATGTTCAACTTGTGCTTGTAGCGTGTTTCATAGGTTACGGGTGATTTTTCTTTCTTCATACATATCAGCCCCATACCGGCAAATCAACGACATGACAATGAACATCACGCCGAGAGCAACGGAACCGGCACTATCCAGCCGCAGCGGAGCGACACCCTGCATGGTCTGTTCCATCACGGCATAAACAATTTCTGCGACAATTTGTGTGCCGATGGGGAGGCAGATTGTCAGAATACCAAGACGCTGCATTTCCTTCGCCCCTGCAAGTGTAAACGGGGTGCCGTCGGCAAGCTCATGTTTGAAGTAATGCTCCGCAAATTTGGCAAGCACAGCTTCCCCAGCGCAGAGGATCATGCCTGCTGCCATCGCCGCATACACCGTGCCGACGGTGACTTCCGCTTCCGTATTCAGAATACTCTCCAACGTGACACCGCCGATTTTCAGCGTTGGCGCACCGAGCGCCATACTGAGGATGCCGACGATGCAGCCGCAGAAACCGATGATGCAGAAGATAAACATGATCTTGCTAAGAACTTTTCCGATTTTTGATAGTTTCTGGATGATATTTAAGGTTTTCATTTTATACCCTCCTATGATTCTTTCGTTGAGTTTTTGTGTTCCATCACAAGCCCTTCCTGAATGGCAGCAACTGTTGCAATGGAGCATACGATCACGGCGCTGTATTTCAGTTCGATTAAGCCCAGTGTCAGTGGGAAAAGAAACAGTAGCCCTCCCGTGACTTTATTCATAGCTGAATGTACGGACACCAGCCTTTTGTTTCGGATAAACCCTAATCCGATATTGGCGGCTTTGATTAGGGCGATAGTGGCGATCCATATCCACAGCCATACCGGAACCGGCATATACGGCAGCACCTTCGCAAGCGATACCGCCGCAAACAGAAAATCGGCAACTGTATCTAATTTAGCCCCAAGGGAACTACTGCTGTTGGTTTTCCTTGCAATCGTGCCGTCTACCATATCGCTCAGTCCGCATGTTAGATACACCGCATAGAACGGAACCGAAAACACAGGGACAAACGTCAGCAGAATGCTTCCTAAAATGCGAACTCCCGTAATCATGTTTGCAATGTTCTTTTTCATTCATTCACCTGCATCAATGCAGCTTTACTCAAATATCGGTTCGACTATCATGCAGTAATCCACTGATCCAAAAACTGCATTTGTTCCTCTGTATGGAACCAATGCTCACCGTTCGGCATGACGGTCAACTCTGCGCCGACTTGCTTGGCAAAGGCTGAGATTGTTTCGGGTGAGGTCAGATTGTCATGCTCTCCGTACAAAATGCGGGTGGGGACATGCCACGAAATTGGATGCTCCCGCACATAAGTGAGATAGTTCCATGACAGTGTTTCACCGAACTCCGTAGGGATTTCTCTCTTTTCTGCAAGTTCCTGCTCGGTCACGCCTGCCCACATCATCATATTGCCAATCAGCTTTTCCATGTCTACCACAGTAGAGATCAAATAAGCCCTATCGATCAGTGCCTCATCCAGTGAGGACATAGAGAAAAACGCGCCGATGCTGTTTGACACCAGCGTGAGATTGTCACAGCGTTTCCGCTGCTGCGTGAAAAATTGTGGAAATTCCTCTTTTGCTTCCCACGGAGCCGTTGCGCGGTAATCGAAACCGATGACTTCCGCTTCCGGGAACAGCTTTCTGTAATGCTCAGCCTCCTCCGCTGAGCCACCTTTTCCATGAACGTAAATAACGATCTTCTTCATCTCAAATGCTCCTTGGCCATTTTTCTGCCTACTTTTTCGGGTAGATCGTCAGACCCACAGGGAACGTAGCAAGCGTCATCAGCGCATAGCCCAGCATCGGCAGACAGATTGACAATAGGGCTGATAGCTTCTATTTTTCAGTTCATTTCTCTTCTCCTGTTGCAGGAAAGTAAAGTGTACCTTTCATCAGACTAATGCCAAGAACCGCATTAAATACAACCGCTGAAAAGGTACCAAAACGCTCAAACAGCCCAAACACAGTCTTTGGCAGCAAGGCAGTACCCATAGGACCGATGAGCATCGCGGCGAGGCAGATAATCGCCCATATTCTGAGTGCGGTCAGGTCCTTTCCTTTAGCCCCGACGATAATTAAAATCAAAGCTGCAAGAGAAAGAGCAACAATCAATACGGTAACGATAAAGTGCATGACATTTTGCGGTTCCGTTGCAGCAGCGCCGCTCACCCATGGAAACATTTCATATCCGACATTGCATACCCATTCCATTGCGGCAAAACAGTATATTCCCAGCTTGAGTGGTCTGGCTTTGCAGCCGGTAATTCCTACACAGACGGACATAACGGATAATTTCTTTGCACCGCCAAGATCAAATGGTGTACCGTCAGTTACGCCGCCGATTTTCAGTGTCGGCGCACCGATTGCCATTCTTCGCGGCTGATGCCATATACAACGGTCTGCTCACCCTCGTCATCGATGAATTTATTCAGCAATGTCATACCGTTTGCTCGGGCTGTAGCAGAAGACGGGATATTTGCCTTTTTCATGTAGGAATACACCGCGCCGAAAGTCGTATGCGTAAATGCCCAGTCACAAACAGCCTGCGCCGCTTCTTTTGCAAAGCCTTGGCGCTGATGCGCCTTTGCGATATGATAGCCGATCTCCGGCAGAATCGTACCGCCTATATTCTGCATGGTCAGCCCACAATCGCCGATCATTTCACCCGTGGATTTCAGGCAGACCGCCCACAGGCCGAAGCCGAACACATGGTAACGCTCGATATTTTTGCTGATCCAGTTTTTAACGCGGGCCTCGTCAAAGGTATAGGGATAGTGCTGCATGATGTCAGAATCAGCAAGCACGGCATACAGCGCATTAAAATCCTCTGGCGTCATTTCCCGCAGGAAAAGGCGTTCTGTATCAATTTTCATTGCTTTTCATCCTCCATTTCTGCAATTTTCTCCTCATGATTCATGGTTTGCCACCTCAGTCTTTTTGTTGTTCTTCCGGCAAATCAGCCCCTTGACCCAAACAGCTCCAACAGCCAGCAGTGCAAAACCGCCGGAAAGCAGGGATAATACGGTATCACAGGTATCTTCCAAAGCAGGATGCTTTTTCATAAATTCTTTCATGGTTGTTTTCTCCTATAGTTTTATATGTGGCTTCCAGCCAATTCTCCGTATCTCTGCGCCTGACATAACGGCCGCGAGCAGTGGAGCAAACATCGACACTGCCAGCAGGACGGAATAACCCATGCTGTGTCCTTTGCGATAAAGGACACCGGCAATGATCTGAAAGACCCAAGCGACTCCAAATGCCCAAAGCAAATATTTTGATAGCTTCTTCATAACGAATCCTCTTAAATAAAAAATGACGCAGAACGAACTCGATTTCTCATCAAGTTCAGCTCTGCGTCTTAGCGTCTGGCTGGTTCAATAGCGTTATATGAAATTGTCGTAAATCAATGAGTGTTTCCTGCTTGCACTTTGGGCAGAAGAGAAGGTAATTCCGAAGAACGGTATCTTCTCGCAGCCACACACGGGTTTTCCCGTGACAATGTGGGCATAGCAGCCATTGCCCTTGTTTTTCCATAATCATCACCTACTACTCATTCGACAGGGCGGAGATGAGCGTGATCTGCCGCGTTTTGCTGCCTTCCGCTGCCGAACAGGGTTCATTACAATTTCCGCCATCTCCATAATTCTATCACTCCTCAAAGCATTCTCTATAAATATTATATTCTCATATTTGAGAATGTCAAGAGTATCTGTTAAAATTACTGGAAGGTATCACAATCCCGATACCTTGTTTGCATCCCTTTGCTTGAGAATTGACAGCTCATCACATTGGTATTCCAAATTCTTATGGAACGATCAATGCACGAAAAACCGCATCACGATCAAAAGTAAATACATTTCTATCTTTCCAACAGCTGCGTTATAATACATCTTGTAACGCTTTAACATCTTTTTTTCTCCCCCCTCCCACTCACATTTTTTACTTCGCTTCCTGGTTACACTCCACACCATTCGTATAATATCTGTAAACCAATGTACACCAGAAACCAATCTTCCAATTAACATAAATACTGAAAACACAATAGTGAACGCATAAATAATCCTTTTCAAATATCTGTTTTCT
>JAQXGF010000033.1 GCA_029006155.1 Lachnospiraceae bacterium | reverse complement strand
TCCCGGCAGTCGAGTTCGACCATGTCAGCTTCCGGTATAAAAATGCGGGAGCCGATTCTCTGACGGACATCACATTCCGGGCGATGCCGGGTGAGACGATCGGCATCATCGGCGGCACCGGTTCCGGAAAATCCTCCCTCGTCAGCCTGATCCCGCGGCTCTACGATGTGCGTGAGGGTAGTGTCCGGGTAAATGGAACGGATGTAAGAGCGTATCAGCTGGATGCCCTGCGAAATAAAGTCGGTATGGTTATGCAGAAAGCGGTGCTCTTTGCGGGGACGATCCGGGACAACCTGCTCTGGGGCAATGAAAATGCGACGGAGGAGGAACTGCGCGAGGCGATTCATGCGGCGCAGGCCGATGAGGTAGTCTTTGAAGGAAAAGGCGGGTTGGATGCAGTCGTGGAGCAGGAGGGACGGAATTTCTCCGGTGGACAGAAACAGCGTCTGACGATTGCGCGTGCGCTCGTGCGGCATCCGGAAATCCTGATCTTAGACGACAGTTCCTCGGCACTGGATTTTGCGACCGACGCAAGACTGCGTCAGGCGATCCGGGATCTGGCCGGAGAGCGGACGGTATTTATCGTCTCCCAGCGAGCATCGACGATTCAGTATGCGGATCAGATTCTTGTGCTGGACGACGGTGCGGTCGTCGGCATGGGACGACATGAGGACCTCCTTGAGAACTGTGAGGTTTATCAGGAAATTTATTATTCTCAGTTCCCGAAGGAGGATGCACAATGAAAAAGCAGACAGGACAAAAGGAAATCATAAAAAAGGTACTGGAATACATCCGGCCGCAGTGGTTCCGTGTGCTGCTGTCGCTTCTGATGGCAGTCGTCTCGGTGGCGCTGACGTTATATCTGCCGGTGCTCACCGGTCAGGTCGTGGACCATATTTTAGGACCGGGCAAAGTAGAGTTTCCTGAGATTTTTGCAATTTTGCGCACGATGCTCATTGCCATTTTGCTGACGGCAGCGGCGCAGTGGATCATGAATATCGCGAATAACCGCATTGTTTATACGGTGACGAGAAGCATTCGTGAGGAAGCATTTCGGAAGATCGAGATTCTTCCATTAAAATATCTGGACGGACATTCTTCCGGAGAGATCGTGAGCCGGATTATCGCCGATGTCGATCAGTTCGCAGACGGACTGCTGATGGGCTTTACCCAGCTGTTCACCGGCGTAGCAACGATCATCGGAACGTTGTTTTTCATGCTGTCAGTCAATGCGGGCATTACGGTCGTCGTTGTCGTGCTCACACCGGTATCGCTGTTCGTAGCGAACTTTATTGCGAAGAGGACCTATTCGATGTTTAAGCTGCAGTCGGCGACGCGTGGCGAACAGACGGCGCTCATCAATGAGATGATCGAGAACCAGAAGGTCGTGCAGGCGTATGGACAGGAACAGAAGGTACAGACCCGTTTTGATGAGATCAACGGACGTTTGGAAAAGTATTCCTTACGTGCGATTTTCTTCTCGTCGATCACAAACCCGGCAACCCGCTTTGTCAACAGCCTTGTCTACACGGGCGTCGGACTGACCGGAGCGTTTGCGGCAGTGCGCGGTGTGATGACTGTCGGACAGCTCTCTGCATTTTTGTCTTATGCGAACCAGTATACGAAGCCGTTCAATGAAATTTCCGGTGTCATCACAGAGCTGCAAAATGCGATCGCATGCGCAGGCCGTGTGTTTGAACTGATCGATGAGGAGCCGCAGATTCCGGATCCGGAGCCTGCCAAGCCGCTTCCGGAAGAGGATATGGGACATGTCAGCCTGGAACATGTAGCGTTCTCCTACACGCCGGAGAAAAAGCTGATTGAAGACTTCAATCTGGATGTAAAGAAAGGCGAGATGGTAGCGATCGTCGGGCCGACCGGCTGTGGAAAGACGACGCTGATCAATCTGCTGATGCGGTTCTACGATGTGAATTCCGGAGCCATCCGCATCGGAGGGACGGATATCCGGGATATGAAGCGCGAGACACTGCGAAGTGCTTTTGGTATGGTATTGCAGGATACCTGGCTGCGCAGTGGCACGATCCGCGACAACATCCGGATGGGACGCCCGGAGGCAACCGACGAGGAGATCATTCAGGCGGCAAAAGAAGCGCATGCACACAGCTTTATCCGCCGCCTGCCGGAAGGGTATGATACGATGATCACGGAGAATGGCGGCAATCTCTCACAGGGACAGAAGCAGCTGCTCTGCATCGCGCGTGTCATGCTCGCGCTTCCGCCGATGCTCATTCTCGACGAGGCGACCTCCTCGATTGATACCCGTACCGAAATTCGGATTCAGAAGGCATTCAATACCTTGATGAAGGGCCGCACGAGCTTCATCGTCGCCCACCGTCTCTCGACCATCCGCAATGCAGACGTCATTCTCGTCATGCGTGACGGTAACATCGTCGAGCAGGGCACCCACAAAGAGCTGCTCGCGCGGAACGGATTCTACGCGGAAATCTACAATAGTCAGTTTGTCAATACCAGTTCAGAGCAGCAGCAAAACGTGAAGGCAGATTGAAGCAAATTTATTTGCTGAAAGCTGCATTTGCGTTTTGGGATGGGCGAAACGCCCATCAGCCACAGACAGGAGATGCCGCAGGCATCGGATAGCTCGCATAGCGAGCGGGTCTGTGGCCTGTGCTCTGAACGTTCGGTAAAATCAGAGCAGCAACATGCAAAATAGTCTCTGAACGTCCGGAAAAAAACGAAAGGAGCCCCCATGACGAAAGACATGACAAGCGGCAACCCGCTCAGACTCATCATTGGTTTTGCGATTCCGATGTTTCTCGGAATGCTGTTTCAGCAGTTTTACAGTATGGTGGATACGGTAGTGGTCGGAAAGTTTTTAGGAGTAGGACCGCTTGCCGGTGTGGGGGCGACGAGCTCCCTGAACTTTATGGTCATTGGCTTTTGTACCGGCGTCTGCAACGGGTTTGCGATCCCGGCCGCGCAGATGTTCGGCGCCAAACGGGACAGTGAGCTGCGCAAATATGTGGCGAACAGTACGTGGCTGTGCATTTTCTTTTCCATTGTACTGACCGTATTCGTCGTGCTGTTCTGCCGTCCGATTCTGACTCTGATGAACACCCCGGAGGATATTTTTGAATATGCCTATCTGTATATCGTCATTATCTTTCTGGGGATTCCGTTTACGTTCCTCTATAATATTCTTGCGGCGCTGATCCGTTCGCTTGGAGACAGCCGGACACCGGTCATCTTCCTTGGCGTGGCATCTCTGATCAATATTGTGCTGGATATTTTATTTGTCATTGTGATGCATATGGGTGTGGAGGGACCGGCGATCGCGACGGTGATCTCGCAGGGACTTTCCGGGGCAATCTGCCTCTGGTATATGAAACGGAAATTTGAGATCCTTCGCATGTCCAAAGAGGAGTGGAAGCTGCGTGGAACCTACATAAAGACGCTCTGCTACATGGGCATCCCGATGGGACTGCAGTATTCCGTCACCGCGATCGGAACGCTTGTCATTCAGGCGGCGGTCAATGGGTTCGGTTCACTCACAGTAGCCGGTGTCACGGCGGCGCAGCGCATCAATTCCTTTATCAGCTGCCCGGTCGAGTCGATCGGCGCGACGATGGCGCCTTACAGTGGACAGAATATGGGAGCCGGAAAGCTGGATCGGGTCGGAAAGGGACTGCGGGATGCATCCTTGCTTGGATTTGCCGTATCAGCGGTGCTCTTTGCGATCGTCTTGCTGACCGGGAAGCAGCTCTCTTTGCTCTTTCTGGATACGGCAGATGAGCGGGTCATCGCCTATTCCTATCAGTTCCTTGTGACAACGGCGGCGGGCTACTGCCTGCTGACACTGGTAAATGCAGTGCGCTTCACGATTCAGGGAATGGGATTTTCGGTCTTTGCGATTACGTCCGGAGTGCTGGAAATGATCGCACGCACCCTTGCAGGACTCGTGCTCGTGCCGCTGATCGGCTACACCGGCATCTGTCTGGCTCATCCGCTGGCATGGATCTTCGCAGATTCGTTTTTGATCCCGGCGTTCTTCTATTGTAAAAAGAAAATTCAGAGGCTGTATGATTAAAGGGGAAGCAATTAAACGAATCAAAATAAGCGCTGGAACTTGCCTGCATCATAACCTACTGTTATCTGTGGAATAATCTACGGATAATGGTAGGCTTTTTTATTAGAAAGGATATGTGCCAAAGCTCTTATCTTTAAAGAAAAAAGGTGATAGAATGTAATCGAAAAAAGAATGATTCAGGTGCATAGATCGTGAAGGGAAAGGAGCGTTTTTATTGAAAATTAGAAAAATCATTTCCGTGGCACTGGTGTTTATAACAGCACTTTTCTTATGGGGGTGTCAGCAAAATAAACAAACAGCTGACCATTCATCGGATACAAAATTACCAGAACTTAAGATAGGGGTTAAAACTTTACGGCCATTTTTTTATATGGATGAAAATGGGGATTGGGATGGAATTGATGAAGAAATTGCAGTTGAAGCATGCCGCCGAGCCGGGTATTCACCGAACTTTATCATGATCAATTGGGATGACAAGGATCAAGCTCTGGAAGATGGGACGGTTGATTGCCTATGGACTGCTTTCATTAAAAATGGAAAGGAAGATTTTTATCTCTGGACGGATACTTACTTGCAAAGTAATATACGTGTAATCACAATTGATAAAGATTGCGATAAAGATCTTTCTGCTCTTAATGGAAAAGAGGGAATTGCTGTTCAGGCTGATTCCAAAGAAGAAGAACTTCTTTTAGAAAATCCAGAAGTTTCAAAAGTATATTCGTGTAAAACTTTTGAAATGGCTGAAACAGCTTTTGTAAAAAATTATACACGTGCGTTATGCGGACAAGAATTAGTACTTCAGCAAACGATAGATGCTTATTCTGGCTTATATAACTTTATAGATGGCTCTTTAATGGCAGCTGATCTGGGTGTTGCGTTTCGGAATGGGGATGACTCTGAGCAGTGGAAACAGATCAACGTTGCACTGAATGATATGAAGGATGATGGTACTATTTCAGAGATTTTTGAAAAATACAGTTTAGATACAGCTGATACGAAGGAGGTGTCTGTAAATGCTCAAAATGAATAAGGCTCCCTCATTAAGAAAGATGCACTTTATTGTTGGAATCTTTCTTGTTATCAGTATTTTTGTTTTTGTTGCTATTGGTTTTTCTGTTCAATATCAGGATCTTCAAGAAACTTACCATATGGCTGAAAAAACAACATCTTTTCTAAAAGCGGAATGCCAGAAATATGATAATTACATTCGTGGAAATTCTGCCAGAACGTTAAAAGGTTTATTAGAATGTGCGGAAAGTCTTGACCAATTCATTTCAAAGGAAGACCAGACGAATGATGAGTTTTTAGATGAATTTATTCGAACTGAAAATATTGGAGGAGTGCTTATATTAGATCAAAATTTTTCTTTGATTGCACAGGCAGACATGATGCACAAAGAGACTTATGATTCATGGTATGATGTAATTACGAATACTACGATAAAAGATATGTTTCAGAATCCGAAGAAAACGTATATTGATCATCTCACGGTTGATCATGCGCCTTACGATATGGCAGCGCTTGTCAGTAAAGATGGAGAACGACTGATTTTGTGCTATTTGTTTGCTGAGAGTCCGGCTTCTGATCCATATGAACTGACGCTGAAAAGTATTTTGGAAAATAATAACTTTTATAAAAATCCATATTTAGCCATTACAGATGGAACACGAATTCTTTCTACGAATAGTAGTGTGATAGAGAAAATAAGTCCAGACCAATATAAAAAACTTTCTTCTTCAATTGAATGGAAAGAAAATCAGTTTGCTAAATTTGAATATCAAAATACTACTTATTATGGTTTGCGCTACATTTATAATAACTATTATGTATATTCTGTTTATGCGGCGGAGGATGTTTTTGCCAACCGCAAAAGCTTTATTGTATTTGTTTTGGAAATTTATATGGCGGTAGGTATTATTATTTTGGCATTTCAAAAACATTCCGACAAGATTAGTATAAACAAAATGGAAAAACAATTGGATATTATCAATGCAATCAGTACCAGTTATACTTCTATATTTTTACTGCATATGGACAGGTTGGAATTGGAAGCAGTGAATCCTTCCAACTATTTGAATGCTGTTTTTGAAAAACACTCAAATGCTTATGAGTTTCTTACGGAAGTTTGTGAAGAGAAAATTGCCAAAAAATATCATGCATCTGTTAGAAACTTTTTAGATTTGAATACATTGGCAGACCGCTTGAAAGGACAGGTATTTCTTTGCAATGAGTTTCAGGATAATCAGGGCATTTGGTATTCGGTTTCACTGATCCCACAGAAATATGATTCAAATGGAAATTTGCAAACATTACTGATTGCAACACGAGATATTAGTTCTGCAAAGGAAACAGAAGAACTTTCTTTTAAAGACCGCTTGACTGGTCTGTATAATCGAAATTATATGGAAGTGCGCAGCAAGGAAGGGGTACGCGTTGGCGATTTCCCGGTTAGCTTAATTATGGTTGATTGTAATTACTTAAAGCGTACAAACGATACATTAGGGCATGAATATGGTGATTTGCTGTTACAGCGCATAGCAAATGCTATTGTAGATACGATTCCTAAAAGTTGTATTGTTATGCGTGTTGGGGGAGACGAATTTTTGATTTTATGTATGCAGTGTAATAATCAGCAGGCAAAGAATATCATTTCTGATATTAAGGAAAAACTGGTAGAACGAAGTGATGAAAAACTGATTCTCAGTGCAGCTTTTGGTGCAGCTACCGTCGAAGACGGAGCATTCTGTTTTGAGGAAGTTTATAAAAAAGCGGATCAGGAAATGTATCGTGACAAAAAAGCAAATAGAATAAAGCGTGAGTAAAAAATACCAGTACCCTATGTTCTTAAAAGAATACAAGATACTGGTAACATGAGAAAAATTTATTTACTTTTACTTTGGTAGATAAAGTTGCTTACGAATGTAAGTCAAAGAGGATAAAACGGCTTCCTCAGCCCTCTTCGTACAGCGCCTGAATCTCCGCTGCTGTCAGTGCACCGAAGTACACTTTGACATTATCAAATTTGGCGTCTTCTACATCTTCGTCATCCCAGATCGCACCGCTGCCGACCATGACATGTTTCGCCTGAGAAATGCCGGTCTTGTTTTTGCGGAAGCAGTCGGTCAGGTCTTTCGTCTCCTCACCGACCAGTTCGCCGTTCAGGTAGACGCGGATGCCCTGCGGATCGACTGTGTATGCAACGTGCTGCCATACGTCGCGCTCGCCATTTGTGGAAAGCAGTGCGCCCTGTACGTCACTGTAAGCGTTGGCGTTGATGCGTGCGATCAGGTTTGCACCGATGCGGGTCAGCGGGTACTGGTTGTCTGCGTCAGCCTCAAACAGTGCGCTGTGTTCAAATGTTTTTTCGCCGATATTGACCCACATCGCTATGGTGTAGCCGGCCGGCTTGATATCGGATAGCGTATCTTCCGGAAGTTTCAGGTAGTTGACATTCTTGGCCCCCGGCTCATTGGTGACCTGAAGGACATTGCCGCGTGTCTCGTCGGATACGATAGAAGCGCTGCCGATCAGAGAAGCGCTCTCACTTCCGGTGGAATCAGCATCCGGTGCGATCATTCCGTCGGCATCAGCTGCCGTCTCAAAGTCAAAGCTGTAGATCAGATACGGATTCTGGCGAACGGTGACTTTGTAGGTCTCCTCAACGACTGCATCGCCGTAAGTGATCGTAGCGGTCAGCTTTGCGCGTGCATCTTCTTCTGCCTGCGGTGTGACCGTACCGGTCTCGCTGATGACCGAAGCATCGGAGGTCGTCCAGGTCACATCGGCACCGAGAACGGAAGACGGAAGCTCCAGATCCTCTCTGGTCGCGGAAGGGATCATCTGTCCGATCGCGATTGCTGCCATGTTTGCCAGCATCTCGTTGTCATTCATGTCGATCATGCTGCCCCAGATACTCGTATTGTTGTTTCCGATTGCGGAGAAGGTCATGACCGGAGTGGTGTCCGAATTTTCCTTCAGCTGGCGGAAGAAGAATCCCTTGTAGGTGACATCGTTCATCTCGATCGTGAGGTAATCATAGCCGCGCCCGGAGTCCGTCTTTGTCCAGGTACCGGAAGCTGCGCCGGATACGGTGCCGTCCTCATTTAAAGTGAGCATCTGTGTATCGAGCATGTCGCCGCTCGTCTTTGTGCCATGGTCGATAAATTCGTAGGAGCCGACGACCTCGCTGGTCTCATAATTTTCCGGCTGCTCGCCGCGATATTCGTAGACAGCAGTGGTTGGCCACTGATCCTCATTTAAGAACTGCTGGTGAACGCGCACCTCATGAGCTTCGAGCTGCGGATCCATGTCAAAACGCTGATGGTAGACGAGATAGCGGGAGCCATCGTCGTCGATCAGAGTGGAATTGTGACCGGCAGCGCGCTTACCGATCTGGTCGTAGAAGCTGTAGTTTCCGATCAGCTTGATGCCGTAATTGTCGTTGTTCTCGCCGCTCTCCGAAGCATTTCCGCCTGCGGCATCCACGTACGGTCCGGTCGGATTTTCAGAGCGGAAGAGGCGCATGTTATAGCCGCCCTCAGCAGTCAGGCCGCCGTAGGTCTCGTACAGGTAGTAGTAGCCGGTCTCCGGATCATACTGGATATACGGAGCCTCACCGGACTGATGATTGCCGCCTGCAAGATGGACACCGAAGTAACGATCTACGAAATTGCCGGAGATCTCATCGGTGGAATCGACACCCGGATAAATGGCTTCTCCGGTCGCAGGGTCGAGCTCGAGCAGGAACAGTCCGCCGGACCAGGAGCCGTAGGACATGTACAGTTTTTCACCGGATGCGTCAAAGAAAAGGTTCGGGTCGATCGCATTTGGCGCATACAGATGATTCCAACCGCCGGTCTGATCGAACCAGTTGTCACTGATTTCATCAATGCCGCCGTTTTCGCTTCCTTTTTCCAGAAGCGCATTCAGATTCAGATAATCATTGTCCCATTTCGTATCGCGGGAGCTGTTGCCGTCGACCGCTCCGTTTTTTGTAAATCCGGAGTAAACGATGGTATCTACATAGGTATAAGTGCCGTCAAATGTCTTGGAGACGAGATAGCTGATGCAGGAGCGCCGCCAGGTCGAGGAGGTGCAGCAGTACAGCATGTAGGCACCGGTGGTTCCGTCTTCCCATTCATAGTAAGGATTCCAGATCGCATCCGGAGCCCAGATCGCGTAGCCACCGACACAGTCCCCGTCGTTGTAGCCGGCCCACTGGAACGGCTTTTCAAACGTTTCCTTCAGGTTGCCGTAGAATGGCGTGTTCTCCGGATTGCCATAGTCACTGTTCAGCTGTGTCCACTGGATCAGATCCGGGGAGCTGGCAGAAGCGGTGTGGGAGCCGAGTACATAGTACATGCCGTCTGCCTTTACGATGGACGGATCATGTACACTCACGCGGGTCGGCGTCTTCGGCACATCCGTAGTCTCCGCTGTATCTGTGAGCTCGGAGGAGTCCTCAATCGCGATCGTTTCTTCCTGTGTGGAAGTGTTGTCTGCTTCGGTATCAATTTCGATCACATCGGCATCATCCACGACGACATCCGCTGCATCGGAAGCTTCCGCTTCGGTCACAGAGACGGCTTCTTCGACGATGACTTCATCTGCAAATGCCGGAATGGAAGCCGTACAGGAAACAGCGGCACATAAAGCACCCGAGAGGACAAAACGGAACAGATGCTTTGTCCAGAGAGATTTGTTTTTCATAAATGCTCCTTTCTTCTTTTAGAAAAACCTAAAATAATATAGATAAATCTATTATATACGAAGCATCGGAGGATAGCAAGAGAGATTCGGGTAAAATGCTGTAAGACTTTACAGGGAAAAGAGGGACAAAACGTAGAAAGGCCGAAAAATGGGAGAAGTTATCAGAAAAAAGAAGTCAGAATGCCAATGCAAAGAGAAAAGAATAAAATAAAAATAAAGTGATTGCTATTTTTTCCGGCAATGATATACTGGATTTGTCACGGCTGGTGGAAGAAGCGATACGAACGATTGGTATGCCGGACGTGAAAGAAGGAAATCCGTATATCAGGTCACGATATCAGGAGAAGAACAGAAATTCCAAGGAGGCATCTCTATGATTATAAAAAATGTAAATATTTTTCAGGAAGACCATGTATTCCGTGCAGGCGTCATTTACCTGCAGGGTGGGACGATCGAGCATATTCAGCTGGAGTCTGAGCTGGACGGCGCGGAGCCGATTCCGCAGGACGGTGAGCAGGTGATCGACGGCCACGGCTGCTATGCGATTCCGGGTATGATCGATCTGCATTTCCATGGCTGCATGGGCAGTGACGTCTGCGACGCGACGGAGGAAGCACTGCATACGATCGCAACATATGAGGCGTCGATCGGTGTCACGGCGATTTCACCGGCGACGATGACTCTCTCGGCCGATGAGCTGACACATGTACTGGAAAATGCCGCTTCCTATAAAAAGAAGATGGAAGGAGCGAAAGATGCCGCACGTGAGGCAGAGCTGGTCGGCATTAATATGGAAGGACCGTTCATCAGCAAGGCGAAAAAGGGCGCACAGGACGAGCGGAATATCATCCCGTGCGATGTCGATCTGTTCCATCGGTTCCAGCGCGCAGCGGACGGACTCGTAAAATTCATCGGCATTGCACCGGAAGAGCCGGGAGCAATCCCGTTTGTCGATGCGGTAAAGGATGAGGTGAGTGTATCACTGGCACATACAAATTCCGATTATGAGCACGCGATGGAGGCATTTGCCCATGGGGCAAACCATGCGGTACATCTTTACAATGCAATGCCACCGTTTACACACCGTGCACCGGGTGTGGTCGGAGCGGTTGCGGACAATCCGCATGTCATGGCAGAGATGATCTGCGATGGCGTACATATTCATCCGGCAGTCGTGCGTGCGACATTTGCGATGCTCGGCAAGGAGCGGATGATCCTCATCAGCGACAGCATGCGGGCAGCCGGGATGCCGGATGGACGCTATACATTAGGAGGACTGGATGTCGATGTAAAAGGCAACCGCGCGACCCTGGTCAGCGACGGCGCGCTGGCAGGCTCCGTGACGACGCTTCCGGACTGCATGCGCACGGTCGTGCAGAAAATGAACCTGCCGCTTGAGACTGCGGTAGCGGCAGCAACGGAGAATCCGGCGAGAAGCCTTGGTATTTATGAGCAGCAGGGATCCTTGACGGCAGGCAAGAAGGCCAACGTCGTATTGCTGGATGAAGGTCTGAAGCTTGTGGCCGTCGTAAAAGATGGCGTACAGATCGCTTAGAAAGGGGAACGCAGGCGGATTTGCGGAGAATGTTTTATTTTCGCAATAATTTGCTTGTGATTCCATGGGCGACGTAGTAAAATAGACAAAAGACGAGACGGACGGAATCAGGTTTTTGTCTATTCTTATGTAAAAGTATCGGGATATTCCGATAAAGATACGAAAGAACAGAAATGGAGTAGTTGGAATGAAAAAGCTTTTATTCGTTTACAATCCACGGTCCGGAAAAGGACTGATTCGGAACAGTTTGTCTTCGATTGTAGAGACATTTTCGGCGGGTGGCTACGATGTGACGATTTATCCGACCAAATGTGAGAAGGACGCCTGCGACACGGTACAGAGCCGTGCGGCAGAGTTTGACATGATCGTCTGCAGTGGCGGGGACGGCACCTTGGATGAGGTCGTGACCGGCCTGATGAACAGCGGGGAAAAGAAGCCGGTCGGCTATATCCCGGCTGGCAGTACGAATGATTTTGCGAACAGTCTTGGCATTCCGAAGCCGATGGAGCAGGCTGCGAAGCTGGTCGTGGAGGGTGAGCCGTTTGCGTGTGACATCGGACGGTTCAATGACAGCTATTTTGTCTATGTGGCGGCGTTCGGACTGCTGACCGATGTGTCTTATCAGACGTCACAGGATCTGAAAAATGCGCTGGGGCATGCCGCTTATGTGCTCGAGGGCATGAAGCGGATGGGGTCCTGGAAGAGCTGCCATCTGCGCATTGACAGCGAAGAATTTTCGGAGGACGGCGAATTTGTATTCGGTATGATTACAAATTCCAATTCCGTCGGTGGCTTTAAAGGCATACCGGGGAAAAATATCGAGCTGAATGACGGTGTCTTCGAGGTCATGCTCGTACATACGCCAAAGAATCTTCTGGAGTGGCAGGAAGCGATCACCGCGGTGCTGACCCACGATGAGAACAGCAAGGTCGTCGTGCGGTTCAAGACAAAGCACATGCTGATCCGCTCGGAGGAGCCGGTCGCATGGACGCGCGACGGGGAGAATGGCGGAGAGCATACGCAGGTCGAGCTGACGAACATGCAGCAGGTGCTGGAGATCATGACGGAGGCGAGCGACGAGCCGGCGGTGCATGAGGTGCCGCTGACGTAGCAGGCGTATGAGAAAGATAACAGAACAGGGGGACGCCCGGACGATATCTGACAGGTGAATCGCCGCCTGGCAGGCCCGTCCGGTTCAGGAAAGGAGAAGGATATATGTTATATGCAGGTGTGGATCTCGGTACATCAGCAGTGAAGCTGCTTCTGATGGACGGAGAGGGTAAGATCAGAAAAATTGTTTCAAGGGAATATCCACTGTATTTCCCGCATCCGGGCTGGTCAGAGCAGAAGCCGGAAGACTGGTATGCGATGACCGTTGACGGACTGAAGGAACTGCTCGCAGATTCCGATAAGAGTGAGCTGGCAGGCATCAGTTTTGGTGGACAGATGCATGGACTGGTCATCCTGGATGATCAGGATCAGGTGATCCGACCGGCGATCCTCTGGAACGATGGCCGGACGACGAAGGAGACTGCGTATCTGAACGAGGTGATCGGCAAAGAGACACTTTCCAAATATACCGCGAACATCGCGTTCACCGGCTTTACGGCTCCGAAGATCCTCTGGGTAAAGGAAAATGAGCCGGAGAACTTTGCACGGATCGCGAAGATCATGCTGCCGAAGGACTATCTGGCGTATCGTCTGTCTGGTGTACACTGCACAGATGTATCGGATGCATCCGGTATGCTTTTGTTTGATGTGAAGAACCGCTGCTGGTCGAAGGAAATGCTGGACATTTGCGGTGTCAAAGAAGAGATGATGGCGAAGATTTATGAGAGCTATGAGGTCGTTGGCACTCTTCTGCCGGACGTGGCAGCGGAGCTTGGCGTATCGACCGATGTCAAAGTCATAGCGGGAGCCGGAGACAATGCAGCTGCTGCAGTCGGTACCGGTACGGTTGGAGACGGACGCTGCAATATTTCCCTTGGCACGAGTGGAACGATCTTTATTTCTTCTGAAAAATTCGGCGTGGACAAGTTCAACGCATTGCATGCCTTTGCACATGCGGACGGACATTATCACCTCATGGGCTGCATGCTCAGTGCGGCGTCCTGCAACAAATGGTGGATGGATGAGATCATCGGCACGAAGGATTATGCGGCAGAGCAGAAGCAGATCGAGAAGCTCGGCGAGAATCATGTCTACTTCCTTCCGTATCTGATGGGGGAGCGTTCCCCGCACAATGATCCGAATGCGCGTGCGACGTTCATCGGTATGACGATGGATACGACGAGAGCGGATATGACGCAGGCGGTACTTGAGGGTGTGGCATTTGCACTGCGGGATTCTCTGGAAGTCGCGCGGGCACTTGGTATTCATATCGAGCGCACAAAGATCTGCGGTGGCGGCGCAAAGAGCCCATTGTGGAAGAAGATCATCGCGAATGTCATGAATCTGAAGGTCGATGTGATCGAGAGTGAAGAGGGACCGGCACTTGGCGGCGCGATTCTGGCTGCGGTAGGCTGCGGTGAGTTCGCTTCTGTAGAAGATGCAGCACAGAAGCTCGTGAAGATCATCGATACGGTAGAGCCGGATCCGGAGCTGGTAGAAAAATATGAGGCGAGATATCAGCAGTTCCGTCAGATCTATCCGACCTGCAAGGAGCTGTTTCCGAAGATTCTCTAATCATATGGTTTGCAAAACAGTATAATCATGATTTTAAATGACAGATAGAGAAAATAAAATATCCTGCATACAAAAAGGGGGAATTTACGATGGAGATTAAGAAGATTACGGATCCTGCATTCCGCAGATATGGAAAGATCCTGACCGGGATCGATTTTACAGAACTGGTAGAGGAGATGCAGAAGACACCGTGTCCGGACAATGTGATTTATGAGCCGTCGATCGCGGCGCTGGAGGCACTTCCGGTTTATGGAGAAATGCAGAAGGTCTGCTACGGTGAGCTGCCGATTCAGATCGGCTACTGCAACGGCTACAATAAAAAGCTGAACGCGGTCGAGTATCACCGCTCTTCTGAGCTGGACATCGCAGCATCCGATGCGATCCTGCTGCTTGGCTGGCAGCCGGATGTGACGGAAGATTATACGTATGAGACTGCAAAGATGGAGGCATTCCTGCTGCCGAAGGGCGTGGGCGTCGAGCTGTATGCGACGACCCTGCACTATGCACCGTGCAGCGCAGGTGATCAGGGCTTCCGCGTCGTGATCGTGCTTCCGCGCGATACGAACCTTCCGCTGGATGCAGCGCATGAAGGCGGCGAGGACGGACATCTGACCGCAAAGAATAAATGGCTGATCGGTCATCCGGAGGGAGGACTTCCGGAAGGATCCCCGCTCGGTCTGATCGGCGAGAATCTTACATTGGATTAAACAAAATTCAGGTAACAGCCCAGGCAGAGGGCATCCGCTCTCTGCACGGGTTCTACATATAAGCTTCATTTTATGAAGAGAACAAATCAGGAGGAAAAAGCAATGAACAACATTCCAAAAGTAAAAATTGGTATTGTGGCAGTAAGCCGCGACTGCTTCCCGGAGTCTCTTTCCGTGAACAGAAGAAAAGCACTGGTAGATGCATACAAGGCAAAATATGACGCAGAGGATATTTATGAGTGTCCGGTCTGTATCGTAGAGAGTGAAATTCACATGGTACAGGCTCTGGAGGACATCAAGGCAGCTGGCTGTAACGCACTGGTTGTTTACCTTGGAAACTTCGGACCGGAGATCTCTGAGACACTGCTCGCAAAGCACTTTGACGGACCGGCTATGTTCGTTGCTGCTGCTGAGGAGAGCCAGAACGACTTAAGCGATGGCCGTGGCGATGCTTACTGCGGTATGCTGAACGCAAGCTACAACCTGAAGCTGCGCAACATCCATGCATACATTCCGGAGTATCCGGTAGGAACCGCTTCTGAGTGTGCAGACATGATCCACGACTTCGTTCCGATCGCACGTGCAGTCGTAGGACTGAAAGACCTGAAGATCATCAGCTTTGGCCCGCGTCCGCTGAACTTCCTTGCATGCAACGCACCGATCAAGCAGCTCTACAACCTTGGCGTTGAGATCGAGGAGAACTCCGAGCTGGATCTGTTCGAGTCATTCAACAAGCATGCAAACGATCCGCGTATTCCGGACGTTGTAAAGGATATGGAGCAGGAGCTTGGCGAAGGCAACAAGAAGCCGGAAGTACTGCCGAAGCTTGCACAGTACGAGCTCACGCTGCTTGACTGGGTAGAGGCACACAGAGGCTACAGAAAATATGTTGCCCTGACGAGCAAATGCTGGCCGGCATTCCAGACACAGTTTGGTTTCGTTCCGTGCTATGTCAACAGCCGCCTGACCGGAAGAGGCATCCCGGTATCCTGTGAGGTAGATATCTACGGTACACTGAGCGAGTTCATCGGAACCTGTGTCAGCAACGATGCAGTTACGCTGCTCGACATCAACAACTCCGTACCGGACGACATGTACGAGGAGTCCATCAAGGGCAAATATAATTATACGCACAAGGATACCTTCATGGGCTTCCATTGCGGAAACACCTGCTCTTCCAAGCTTTCCAGCTTCAACATGAAGTATCAGAAGATCATGGCAAGAAGCCTTCCGGTAGAGGTTACCAACGGAACGCTCGAGGGAGACATCGTTCCGGGCGACATCACCTTCTATCGTCTGCAGAGCACCGCAGATAACATCCTGCGTGCGTATGTGGCAGAGGGCGAGATCCTTCCGGTAGCGACCAAGTCCTTCGGAGGCATCGGCGTATTCGCAATTCCGGAGATGGGACGTTTCTACCGTCACGTGCTGATCGAGGGTAACTATCCGCATCACGGTGCCGTTGCATTCGGCCATCACGGAAAGGCTCTGTTCGAGGTATTTAAGCTCATCGGCGTATGCCCGGACGAGATCGGATACAACCATCCGGCAAGCGTACCGTACCGCACGGAGAATCCGTTCGCATAAGGAATAAAGAATAGACTGGCTGCCGCGAATCTGCGGCAGCCTTTTCTGAAAGGAGAAGTTATGAATCAGACAAGCTTCGGAAAAGACAAGAAAGGGATTGAGTATCACTTATATTCCTTTACAAACAAGAACAACATGACAATGGTAGTGACAGACCTTGGCGCTACCCTGGTAAAGCTGCTCGTTCCGGCAAAGGACGGAAGTGTGAAGGATGTCGTGCTCGGCTATGATACGCCGCAGGAGTACCTTGACAACACCTGCTACTTTGGCACGGTCATCGGACGCAGCGGCAACCGGATTGCCAACGGACGTTTTACGATCAATGGCAAGACGTATCAGCTCGCGATCAACGACAACGATAACAACCTGCACAGCGGCCCGGACGGCTATGACAAGCGCAAATGGGAGGTCAAGGCGATCGACGGGGAGAAGAACTGCATCACATTTTCGATGAGCAGCCCGGACGGGGATCAGGGATTTCCGGGTAATTGCACACTTTCCGTGACCTATACCCTGACGGATGACAATGAGATCATCCTGCATTACGATGCAGATACCGATGCGGATACCGTAGTCAATCCGACGAACCACACCTACTTCAACCTCGCCGGACATGACAGTGGCAAGATTCTGGATCAGACGCTCTGGCTCGCGGCAAAGGGATTCACGGTCGTACAGGACCATCAGGCGATTCCGACCGGCGAGATCGCTCCGGTAGCCGGCACGCCGATGGATTTCACGACTGCAAAGCCGATCGGACGAGACATCGAAGCAGACTTCCAGCAGATGAAGTATGTGGGCGGTTACGACCACAACTTTGCCTTAAGAGAAGCACCGGGCGAGCGCATGAAGATGGCAGAGGCGCACAGCGACAAGACCGGTATCACGCTTGAGGCATTTACGACCTGCTGTGGCATGCAGCTTTACGCAGGCAATTTCATTTACCCGCAGAAAGGCAAGGACGGGGCCTCCTACAGCGAGCGTGACGGCTTCTGCCTGGAGGCACACTATTATCCGAACGCGATCAATCAGGAAAACTTCGCAAGCCCGCTCTTAAAGGCCGGGGAGCATTACAGCTCAGAGACGAGCTACCGGTTCTCCATCCGGTAAGGAGATCCGGATGGATTGTCCATTTCCTGACCGGGCGGCAGAAGGCAAAGAACTGTCCGATTATCGCAACCGGGTATCTGGATGGCAGAACAGAAAAGGAAAATAGAAATGAAAAACAGAGGGCATAGAAGCAGTGATATGTGCCTCTGTTTTTTTGCGGTAAAATACAGAATGACGAAAAATAAACGCAATCACAAAAATAAAATAGTATAATTGACGAAAAGAGAAAAATTGTATATAATTTTACTACAATAGATTTGTGATTTATCCAACTTATGACAGGCGGAAACTTGTCTACTTTGTTGGCGGAAAGACAGAAACGGGAGGGTTCCTGGAACCGTTTGCAGGATGGAAAGAGGGGAGCGGTGGCATGCAGGAGAATGATCGTGCAACGCGCACGAAGGCAGCGGGCCGGATTCAAAGCTATGTGAAATCTCATATATGGTGTACGTTTGCAGCCGTGATCGGAGCGGCGGTTTTGCTGCTGCTTCTTGTGCTGATGTTTTATATGCGCAGGCAGTATTACCGGTTCCTGCTGCAGACGACCTACTCGACACAGGAGGCGCTGCTGGATACCGTCAATGAGAATCTGGAGACGTTGCTGGATGGATATGTAGCCACCGGAGCCGGGATCTGTGTGGACAGTGAGCTGCTGCATGACACGAACTTTCAGGAATCCGTCGAGGAATACATTGCCAGTCCGCGTGGGGCAGGGGATAAGCAGCGCATGAAGAGTGCACTGAAGGTTGCCGGCAATGTATCGAACCGGATTGTCGGTGTGGCGATCGCGGATGCAGACGGCATTCTGTATCAGTATGATAAATATGAGATCTCTGCGCCTGCCAAAATCGATCTGTGGAATGATCAGGAGATGGTGCAGAAAATTTTTGCGGATATGCATGCCTTAAATAAGGGGCAGGCGATTCCGCGGTATCAGATTGTGACAGAGCCGCATGTGCATCCGAATATGGAGACACGCGGGCTGGTGCATCTGGCGTTTCCGTTTCGGCGCGGCTATTCTTATCAGGATATTCCGTATATTCTGCTGCTGTCCTTTCAGACGGCCCCGATGGAAGAGATTCTGAAGCAGCTCACCGTCGGATCGGAGCAGTACGTGCAGGGCTACATCGAAGGAAGCGATGGAAAAATTTTGCTGCATACAAATGGGAAGGATCTGTTCGGAACGTCGGCGGCGGCATGGGGAAACCGGCAGAAGCTGTCTGATTTATCTGTGCCGGTCGGAAAATTTGGCTGGAAGCTGCACACGGCGATCGACGAGAAGCAGATTCTTGCGACCGTCAATGCGAGCTACCGACCGGTGCTGCTGATGTATTTTATCCTGATCCTGCTGATTCTGGGGCTTCTGTTCTGGGCCTGCCGGCACACGTTACAGCCGCTTTATCTGATCGGGGAATCGATCGCAAAGGTACAGAATGGGCAGAGCCGGGAGGCGATCCCGATACAGGGCTGCAATGAGATCTGGCAGCTGGCGGATTCTTACAATCAGATGCTGCATGCCATCACGCAGGCAGAAGAAGAGGTCGCTTACCAGCACACGCAGGCCATCGACAATATGAAAATGAAGCAGCGGGCCGAGCGGGAGGCGCTGGAGTCCCAGATCAATGCACATTTTATCTGCAACACGATCAATGCGATTAATTATGAGGCGATCGAGAGCGGAAACTATAAAGTATCGACGTTGCTGAAAAAGCTCTCCAATACGTTGCGCTATACATTTGACCAGAAGCACCAGAATGTGTACATGCGGCAGGAGATCGTCTGGGTCGAGCAGTATCTGTATTTGCAGCGGGAACGGCTCGAGAGCGTGTTTGACTATGAGATCGACTTTGATCCGGACTACGACAGCTGGCCGTGCCGGAAACTGATGCTGCAGCCATTTGTGGAGAATTCGATCCTCCATGGATTTGAGGGCCGACGGGAGGGCGGATTCATCCGGATCTGTGGCGAAGGCTACCGGGAATTTCTGCGCATTACGATTGAAGATAACGGCTGCGGGATGAACGTGGCGCAGCGGGATCTGATCCGCGAAGTGCTGCGCAATCCGGGCAGCGAGAAAAAGTGTGACATGGGGATCGGTATCCGGAATGTCATCACACGCATGAAAATGTATTATGGAGAAGACTTCCAGACGGAGCTTGAGACGGAGGAAGGCAAGGGGACGAAATTCACCTTTATCCTTCCGATGCCGCAGCAGGAGCAGAAAATAAAGCCGGTGAACGGAAGCAGGTAATGCCCTGCGTGCGTTTGTGTGCGGCGGGGATGTGAGAGATTGGAAAAAGGGGAGGAAAACGATTTGCGAATATTAATAGCCGAAGATGAACCGAGGGCCATGCGCGGCCTGAAAAATCTGATCATGTCGATCTCAGAGGACTATCAGATCGTAGCAGAAGCGATGGATGGAAGGCAGGCGCTGGAACTGCTGCAGCAGACGAAGCCGGAGGTAGTATTTACGGATCTGAAGATGCCATATATGGACGGAATGGCACTGATCCGCGCGGCGCATGCGCTCGAGTGTCAGACGGAATTTGTACTGGTCACGGCGTATGAGGAGTTCGAGGTGGCACGCGAGGCCATCGGGCTTGGCGTGTTCGACTATCTGGTGAAGCCGATTACGGTGGAGGATGTCGCACATGTGCTGGAGCGCCTTGCGGCAAAGCTTGGTGGGGCATCCGAGCATGGCGTGCAGGAAGGATCGCTTCGGGATCAGTATCCGAATGCCCATCCGCTCGTGCGCAAGACCTTGCACATCATCGAGGAGAGCTACGCCTCGAAGCTGAATCAGAAGGAGCTCGCGCAGATGCTCGGTATTTCACAGGAATACCTCTGCTATCTGTTCAATAAGGATGTCGGGGAGCCGTTTGCCAAATTTGTAAAAAAATACCGCATTGAGAAAGCAAAGTATCTGCTCTCATCCGGTCGCGCGACAAAAGAGGAAGTCGCCTATCAGGTCGGCTTTTCGGACGCCAAATATTTTGGCAAAGTGTTCCGGGAAGTCGCAGAAGTGAGCGTGTCGGAGTATGTGCGGGGAATAGAACACGTTTAAAAAGCGGGGCCTGATTTTGTTAAAACGGCAAAATGACGGATGATGCGCGGAAATAGAAAAAAGATAATGTCAACATGCATATAAAAATATATGTAAATGCTATAAAATTATAAAAAATATTAAAAAATTACCCGAATCTTAAAATTCTACCCCAATATTTTTACCTCCATCTTAAAAATGGAGGTATCTTTTTTTGTGGAAAAAGTACATAATGGGTACATCAAACAAATGCAGAGCACCCGAGGCGTGAAGAACCGGGATCACCGGCAGGTTGGGAAGCTCTGAAAGAAAAGGGAGGTTTCAATTATGCAGAAACGTACAAGAAAACAGCTCGCACTCGTTCTCACCGGAGCAATGGCGATGTCTATGATGGCAGGCTTTGGTGCTTCCGCAGAAGAGAGCACATCCGACATCGGAGAGCCGAATGGTGGTGCAGAGGTTACTCTGTGGCATTATTTTGAGCATGAGGCAGACGCTCTGAATAAGATGGTAAAGCAGTACAATGAGTCCCAGAGCGATATTTACATCGTTCCGACTTATGTATCCCGTGATGAGCTGATGAAGCAGTACACGATCGGAGCAGTATCCGGAGAGCTTCCGGATATCGGAATGGTGGATTCCCCGGATATGGCATCCTACATTTCCCTTGGCGTATTCGCAGACATTACCGATTACCTGAGTGACTGGCCGGATCTGGAGCAGTTCTACCCGGGCCCGATGGCCAGCGTAAAGGATGCAGACGGAAAGATCTACGGACTTCCGAACAACTCCAACTGCCTTGCACTTCTGTGCAATATGGATATCTTAAAGGCAGCCGGCATCGAGAACCCGCCGACGACCTGGGAAGAGTTGAGAGAGGTTTGTGAGAAGACCACGAATCCGGACGAGGGTGTATACGGACTGGCAATGTGTGCAGTATCCAACGAAGAGGGAACCTTCCAGTATATCCCGTGGCTGTATGGAGCAGGCGGAGACATCACAGATGTTGATTCTGATGCAGGCGTAGAGGCTCTTACTTATCTGAGTGACCTCGTAAAGGATGGTCTGATGAGTAAAGAAGTAGTCAACTGGGGACAGGGCGATGCTTACAACGCATTCCTTGCAGGTAAGGCAGCGATCCTGGAGTCCGGTACATGGCAGATCGCAACACTCGACGGACAGGATGCCGACAAGGTGAATTTCGAATACCAGTACGTTCCGATGCCGAAGAACGGCGACAATCAGGCGACTGTTATCGGTGGTGAGAACTTTGGCGTATGCGCAGGCAGCGAGCACGTAGCAGAGTGCGCAGACTTCCTGAAGTCCATGATGTCCGCACAGAACAACGCAGACTGGTGTGAGATCGCAGGAAAGCTTCCTGTTCGTGGCGATGCCGTAGAGCTGAAAGACTTCTGGACTGCAGACGCAAGATATAAAGTATTCAACGATTCTATGGAATTTGCAGTAGCAAGAGGACCTCACGAGTCATGGCCGACCATTTCTGAGGCAGTTTACACCGCAGAGCAGGCAGCGATCCTTGGCGAGAAGGAGCCGGCAGATGCACTGGCAGACGCAGCAGCAGTGATCGATCCGATCCTTGCGGAGACACCGATTGCGGCACAGTAACAGATACAACAAGCAGTGAGTAACAGGGGCTGCCGCATGGTTCCGTGCGGCGGCCCTTATGTATGAATCCAAAGAAAGGACGTGAGCCTGTGAAATCTACAATAGCAGCAAAACGAAGAAGAGAGGGGTATCTGTTTATCCTGCCGGGCTTTATTTATATGCTCGTTATCCTCGGCTATCCACTTGTATACAATATTATCCTGAGTTTTAAAAATGTAAATGTAAAGACCTTTGCTTCCGGTACTTCGGTCTTTGTCGGATTTCAGAACTACATCGACCTGTTCCACAATGACACCTTCCTGCTCGTTATGAAAAATACGTTCGTATTTACGATCTGGTGTCTGATTTTCCAGTTTACAATCGGATTTATCTTTGCATTATTTTTCTCTCAGAAATTTACCTTATCCGGTCCGATCCGTGGCATGGTGCTCGTCGGCTACATGATGCCGATGTCCGTTACGGCTCTGCTTGGAAAGAATATGTTCGACGTATCGAGTGGTGTCATCAACGACCTGCTGATGAAGGTCGGACTGGCTTCCTCACCGATCGAGTGGCTGCTGAACGGCTCGACTGCGATGGCGGCAGTCATTGCGGTAAACTGCTGGGTCGGCATTCCGTTCAATATGCTCCTTCTGACGTCCGGACTGACTGGTATTTCACAGGAACTCTATGAGAGTGCCAGCGTGGATGGTGCGAGATGGGGACAGCGTTTCCGCTACATCACACTTCCACTGATGAAGCCGGCGATCCTTTCCGTACTGATGCTCGGATTTATCTATACGTTCAAGGCATTCGACCTGATGTTCGTTATGACGAGCGGTGGCCCGCTGAATGCGACGGATGTACTCGGTACTTATTCTTATACGCTTTCCTTCAAGCAGTATGAGTTTTCACTTGGCTCGGCGACCGCGATGGTACTGTTCTGCTGTCTGTTTGTCATCGGACTGTTCTATCTGCGCCTGATTTCGAAGGAGGATGACTAATATGAATAAAAAGGCAAAAGAAACGGTGCTGAACTCGAAGGAGCGCCGCAAAAATCTTCTGAACTGTATCATCGCGATTGCGATTGCCATCGTATTCCTGTTTCCGATCTACTGGCTGGTAGCGATGTCCTTTAAGTCCGATGCAGAGTCCTTCGGAAAGATCGTGACCTATTATCCGCATAACTTTACGTTGGATCCGTGGATTGAGAACTTTACGGATGCAGAGTTTTTGAAGTCTCTGAAAAACAGTATGTTTATCGCACTGCTCTCTATGGTGCTTTCGATGACCTTCGGTGTACCGGCAGCCTATGGCATGGGACGCTACCGTGTACCGGGCAGCAAGGGCTTTCTTCTGACCTTCCTTGTCACCCAGATGCTTCCGGCTTCCCTGATGCTGACCCCGATGTACCTGATTTTCAACAAGCTGCATCTGCTCGGCACTTACCTTGGACCGGCACTCGCGATTTCTTCCGGTTCTGTTCCGTTCATCGTCGTGACACTCCGTCCGTATTTCAAGAGCGTGCCGACCGCACTGGATGACGCGGCCCGAATCGACGGCTGCGGCGTCTTCCGATCCTTCTTCAAGATCATGATCCCGGCGATCAAGACCGGTATCATCACCGTTGTCGTTATCTCCTTCCTGAACGGCTGGAACGATCTGGCCTACTCCATGACGTTCAACGTAAAGCCGGAGATGCGACCGCTGACCGCGAACATTTACAAATTCCAGAGTAAATGGGGAACCAAATGGAACTGTATCATGGCTTACGGTACGATCCTCGTCCTTCCGGTTATCCTTCTGTTCGTCTTTTTACAGAAGTATATCGTAGGAGGATTGACGGCAGGTGCCGTAAAGGAGTAAGATGAGTTCACCAGTTTCGTGCAGCAGCAACATGTGAAGACAGAACGTGGCAAGTTTACTTGGCACGGGCTGTATTTACATGTTGGGATGGGCGGAATATATCATAAGGAGGGGCCCGCTTGCGGGAGGATTCCTTATGATCTGCGCGCTATCAGGCGCTACCCGTGCCCATCAGCTGCAGATAGAAGCTGCGAAGCAGCGGATAGTTTGCGGAGCAAACGCATCTGCAGCCTGCACACGAAACGTCCGAATTTCACGGATTAAATAAATACATCAGGAGGACATTTATATGACCGATTTTACCAAAAAGGATGAACATAAATCTGGTGATTTTCGTTCTGACAACAAGTTTTTGCTTGGCTATTTTGAAGAAAAAGACGGCGCGTTGCACTACCGCTATGATGCGGAGCGCGTGATCGTAGAGCCGTGGGGCGAGAACAGCCTGCGTGTACGCGCATCGAAGATGCCGGAGATGCCGCAGGAGCTGTGGGCACTCGAGGGCAACCCGAAAAAGACCGACGCGAAAGTGACGATCCACGAGTATTCCGCGGAGATCGTAAACGGAAAGATCCGCGCCGTCATCAACAACATCGGAAAGCTCTTCTTTTACAATCAGAAGGGTGAGCTGCTTCTGGAGGAGTACGTGCGGAACCGCGAGGATATGTTTGCGGATACGACGAGCTCCCTGGAGGTCGAGGCGAGAGAGTTTAAGCCGATCATCGGCGGCGATTATCAGCTGACGATGCGGTTTGTGTCCAACCCGAAGGAGAAGCTCTACGGCATGGGACAGTACCAGCAGGATTTCCTGAATATCAAGGGTGCAGAGCTGGAGCTGGCGCACCGCAATTCACAGGCGAGTGTCCCGTTCGCCCTTTCTTCCCTTGGCTATGGATTTCTCTGGAACAACCCGGCGATCGGAAGAGTGAGCTTCAATAAGAACATCACGACCTGGCAGGTACAGTCCACAAAGAAGCTGGACTACTGGATCACCGCAGGCGATACGCCGGCAGAGATCGAGGAGGCATACGCCGATGCAGCCGGCAAGGTACCGATGATGCCGGAGTACGGACTTGGCTTCTGGCAGTGCAAGCTGCGCTATCAGACGCAGGAGGAGCTGCTGGAGGTAGCGAGAGAGTACAAGCGCCGTGGCATTCCGCTCGATGTCATCGTAGTCGATTTCTTCCACTGGCCGAAGCAGGGGGACTGGAGATTTGATCCGACGTACTGGCCGGATCCGGATGCGATGATCAAAGAGCTGAAGGAGATGGGCATCGAGCTCATGGTATCCGTATGGCCGATGGTCGATTACAAGAGCGAGAACTTCGAAGAGATGAAGGCGAAGGGACTGCTGACCCGCGTCGAGAAGGGCGTCCGCATCGACAATACCTACATGGGCAACACGATCCAGTACGACCCGACGAATCCGGAAGCACGGGAATATGTCTGGAACAAGATTAAGAAAAATTATTACGACAAGGGTGTCAAGATCTTCTGGCTGGATGAGGCAGAGCCGGAGTACACCGTTTATGATTTTGAGAACTACCGTTATCACCTCGGCCCGAACGTACAGATCGGAAATGTATATCCGGTGATGTACGCAAAGACCTTCTTTGATGGCATGAAGGCAGAGGGACAGGAGAACATCGTGAACCTGTTGCGCTGTGCATGGGCAGGCAGCCAGAAATATGGCGCACTCGTGTGGTCCGGAGATATTCACTCTACATTTGAGAGCCTTCAGAATCAGTTTGCAGCCGGACTGAATATGGGAATCGCAGGTATTCCGTGGTGGACGACGGACATCGGCGGATTCTTCGGCGCAAACATTTACGATGAATCCTACCATGAAGTATTTGTCCGCTGGTTCGAGTATGGTGCGTTCTGTCCGGTCATGAGACTGCACGGCTATCGTATGCCATATCAGCCGCAGTACGGGACGACCGGAGGAGCTGAGTGCGTATCCGGCGCGCCGAACGAGATCTGGTCCTATGGCGAAGAGGTCTATGAGATCTGCAAGAAGTACATCACGATCCGTGAGAACATGCGTCCGTACACGAGAGAGCGGATGAAGGAAGCACACGAAAAGGGAACACCGGTCATGCGTCCGCTGTTCTACGACTTCCCGGAGGATGCGGCATGCTGGGACAATGAAAAAGAGTTCATGTACGGCCCGGACATCCTCGTGGCACCGGTCATGGAGCGCGGTGAGGAGAAGAAGGATGTTTACCTTCCGGCTGGCGCAAAGTGGACGAACGTATGGACGAAGGAAGTCTTCGAGGGTGGCCAGAGCGTGACCGTGGCGACACCGCTCGATCAGATTCCACTGTTTACGAGAGAGGGATATATACTGGAGGTTTGAACATATGATCAGACAGGATGGGAATAAATTATACCGCAGATTTGACAAAGAGCTGCTGTGCATCGAGCCGTGGGGAAAGAACAGCTTCCGTGTGCGCGCGACACAGCGGTATGAATTTCTGAAGGAAGATGAGACTTCCGCACTGCTTCCGCAGGAAGACTGCGAGGTAAAGATTTACGAGAGCGGGACCGATACGGTCATCGAGAACGGCAAGATCCGCTGCGAGCTCACCCGTACCGGCAAGCTGCGCTTTTTGAATCAGGATGGCAAGCTGCTGCTCGAGGAGTATGAGCGCATCCGTGGCATGTCCGAAGAGGGCAGAAAGGAATTCAACAGTGCGCTGGAGATCGTGCCGCGCACATTTGAGCCGCACATCGGGACGGACAATTATCGCCTGACGGTGCGCTTTGAGTCCATTGAGGGCGAGAAGCTTTACGGAATGGGACAGTACCAGCAGCCGTATCTGGATGTCAAGGGCTGTACCTTAGAGCTGGCACACCGCAATTCACAGGCGAGTGTCCCGTTTGCACTTTCCAGCAACGGCTATGGTTTTCTGTGGAACAATCCGGCGATCGGAAGTGTGACATTTGGAAAAAATGTGACGGAATGGATTTCCAAGTCCACGAAACAGATGGACTACTGGATCACGGCAGGCGATACCCCGGCAGAGATCGAGGAAGCCTATGCAAATGCGACCGGTAAAGTGCCGATGATGCCGGAGTACGGACTTGGCTTCTGGCAGTGCAAGCTGCGTTATCAGACGCAGGAAGAGCTTCTGGAAGTGGCGCGGGAATATCACCGTCGCGGCTTGAAGGTCGATGTCATCGTGGCAGACTTTTTCCACTGGCCGGCAGAAGGCGACTGGAAGTTCGATAAAGACTACTGGCCGGATCCGGCAGCGATGGTACGGGAGCTCAAGGAAATGGGCATGGAGCTGATGGTATCCATCTGGCCGACCGTAGATGCCGGAAGTGAGAATTATGAAGAGATGGCAGAGCTTGGCTACCTGACCCGTTCGGAGTTCGGAAAGCGGCTTGGTCAGCTCGGAGATGCCTGCATCATCGACGTGACGAATCCGGGCGGACGTGCGTATGTGTGGGACAAGATTAAGAAAAATTACTATGAGAACGGAATCCGTATCTTCTGGCTGGATGAGGCAGAGCCGGAATTTACCGGATATGAGTATGAGCAGTACCGTTACCTGCGCGGCGCAGACCTTGAAGTGGGAAATATTTACCCGAAGGAGTACGCGCGGATGGCATACGAAGGAATGGAAGCGGAAGGCCAGCAGAATATTGTGAATCTGCTTCGGTGTGCATGGGCAGGCAGCCAGAGATACGGCGCGCTCGTATGGTCCGGCGACATTGATTCCTCGTTCCGTTCCCTTCGCAATCAGCTGACCGCCGGACTGAATATGGGACTGGCCGGTATTCCGTGGTGGACGACGGACATCGGTGGATTCCACGGTGGCAATATTCACGATCCGAAGTTCCATGAGATTCTCGTACGCTGGTTTGAGTTTGGTACATTCTGTCCGGTCATGCGTCTGCACGGCTTCCGCGAGCCGTTCAAAAAGCCGCTCAGTACGACCGGTGGCGGAAAGATGTTCAGCGGAGCAGAAAATGAAGTGTGGAGCTATGGCGAGGAGGTCTATGAGATCTGCAAAAAGTACATGGAGCTTCGTGAGACGCTTCGCCCGTATGTGCGTGGCCTGATGCAGGAAGCACATGAAAAAGGTACGCCGGTCATGCGGCCGCTGTTCTATGACTTCCCGGATGATCCGAAGGCGTGGGAGATCGAGGACCAGTATATGTTTGGCAGTGATATCCTCGTAGCACCGATTTTACATGCAGATGAGAGAGAAAGGACACTCTATCTGCCGAAGGGAAGCTGGAAGCATCTCTTTACCGGAGAAGTGTACGAGGGTGGAGCGACCGTTACCGTAGCGGCACCACTGGATCAGCTGCCGGTATTTGAACGCGCCCACTGACAGATCGCGAAGCGACTGCGTTCATGACATATCATAAGGAGGGGCCCGCTTGCGGGAAGATTCCTTATGATCTTACAAGTAGCGAAGCTAGGCCCTGTCAGCAGAGCTGCAGGGATGGATTGCGAATGTCCGCTTTACCGCAGATAAGCGAAGAATTGATACAAAGGAAAACGGGAAGGCGGGGAATGCGAAAGCGTCCCTGCCTTCTGGTAAAAAGAAAGGAGCAGGCATGAAGGACATATTTGGATTTGAGGGCGGCTTTACCGCTGCCTGCAGCCGGATTTTTGATCTGATGATTCTCGGATTTCTGTGGATCCTCTGCAGCCTGCCGATCATTACGATCGGGGCATCCTCGGCGGCGTTGTATTATGCGACCGTCAAGAGTGTGAAGAACCGGAACGGCTATGCGGTGCAGGAATTTTTCCGCTCCTTCCGGCAGAATCTGGTGCCGGGGATCGTGCTATGGCTGATCATCCTGGCCGTTTCCATCATCCTGCGCCTGAATATCGGGATTCTGACGGCGAAGACGAGCGGATATGTCGGGCTGTTTTTTATCTGTCTGTATACGGCGGCGGCAGTCTACATCGGAATGGCGGCCTGCTACCTCTTTCCGGCGCTGTCCCGTTTTGACATGAGTCCGGGCTGGCTTTTAAAGCTGTCGTTATACATGGTGGTGCGTTACTTCCTGACGACGCTTGCGCTTGCACTGGTGCTGGTATGTATGGGGGCGTTTGCTTACCGGATTCCGATCCTGATCTTTTTCATTCCAGGTCCAATTGCGTTTCTATTTTCAGAATTTCTGGAGCGTGTGCTGAAAAAGCATGCACCTTCGGATTCATTTTTGGAAGAAAATACCGAAAAATAAAAATCTGCTTGCATTTTTACGGGAAATAGAGTATTTTAATACACAGAACAAGGGTGTTCCATAAATACAGGTTTGTGGAATGCCCTCTTTTACTATATCGAGCGGTGAATCCGCCGCAGATAAATTCTATATGGAAAGAGGAGAGGACATGAGCGAATATTTTAATGTAGCAGACATCTTCGGTGAAGATGTATTTACAGACAAAGTTATGCAGGAGCGCCTTCCGAAAAAAGTGTATAAGGCACTGAAAAAGACCATTGAGGAAGGAAAAGAGCTCGACCTTGCGACCGCTGACGTCATCGCAGCAGCCATGAAAGACTGGGCGATCGAGAAGGGTGCGACCCATTATACGCACTGGTTCCAGCCGCTGACCGGCGTGACCGCTGAGAAGCATGATTCCTTTATTACGTCTCCGAACCCGGATGGTTCCGTCCTGATGGAGTTCTCCGGAAAAGAGCTGATCAAAGGTGAGCCGGATGCCTCTTCTTTCCCGTCAGGCGGATTGAGAGCGACGTTCGAGGCAAGAGGCTATACAGCATGGGACTGCACGTCACCGGCGTTCGTCCGTCATGATGCGGCAGGCGCAACGCTTTGTATCCCGACGGCATTCTGCTCTTACACAGGTGAGGCGCTGGATCAGAAGACCCCGCTGCTTCGTTCCATGGAAGCGATTAACCATCAGGCGCTCCGTGTGCTGAGACTGTTCGGCAATACGACTTCGAAGAAAGTAACGCCGTCGGTTGGACCGGAGCAGGAGTACTTCCTTGTAGACGCAGAGAAGTTCTTAAAGAGAAAAGACCTGATCTTCACCGGCCGGACCCTGTTCGGTGCGATGCCGCCGAAGGGCCAGGAGCTGGACGATCACTATTTCGGAACGATCCGTCAGAGAATCGCTTCTTATATGAAAGATGTCAATGAGAACCTCTGGAAGCTCGGCGTTACCGCAAAGACTCAGCACAATGAAGTTGCTCCGGCACAGCATGAGCTGGCAACGATCTACTCTGAGGCAAACGTGGCAGTCGATCACAACCAGATCGTTATGCAGACCTTAAAGCGTGTGGCTTGTGAGCATGGCCTGAAGTGCCTGCTGCATGAGAAACCGTTCGCAGGTGTCAATGGTTCTGGTAAGCATGACAACTGGTCTCTGGCGACGGATGATGGCATCAACCTTCTCGAGCCGGGCAAGACCCCGCACGAGAACGTACAGTTCCTGCTCGTACTTGCCTGCATCTTAAAGGCAGTCGATGAGCATGCAGATCTGCTCCGTGAATCCGCAGCCGATCCGGGTAACGATCACAGACTTGGCGCAAACGAGGCACCGCCAGCAATCATCTCCGTATTCCTTGGCGAGCAGCTGCAGGATGTCGTTTCCCAGCTGATCAGCACCGGTACCGCGACCCATTCTCTGAAGGGCGGCGTGCTGGAGACTGGCGTTAAGACGCTTCCGGATCTGACAAAGGATGCGACCGACCGGAACCGTACTTCCCCGTTTGCATTTACCGGAAATAAGTTCGAGTTCCGTATGGTAGGTTCCCGTGATTCCGTAGCATCTCCGAACATCGTGCTGAACACGATTGTGGCAGAGGCATTCTGCGAGGCATGCGACATTCTGGAGAAGGCAGAAGACTTTGATACTGCGGTACATGATCTGATCAAGCAGTATGTAAGCGAGCATCAGAGAATCATCTTCAACGGCAACGGCTATTCCGATGAGTGGGTAGCAGAGGCAGAGCGCAGAGGACTTCCGAACATCAAGTCCATGGTCGATGCGATCCCGGCACTTGTGACCGAGAAATCAATCGCACTGTTTGGCAAATTTGGTGTATTCACAAAGGCAGAGCTGGAGTCGCGTGCCGAGGTCAAGTTTGAAAACTATGCGAAAGCGATCAATATCGAGGCACGCACGATGATCGATGTGGCAAGCAAGCAGATCATCCCGGCAGTCATCAAGTATACAAAGACACTGGCCGATACGATCAATGCAGTGACGGCTGCAGGTGCAGAGGCATCCGTACAGGTCGAGCTGCTGAATGAGACGAGCGCACTGCTCTCTGACACGAAAGTAGCACTTGCAAAGCTGACCGATGTGACAGAGGCAGCTGCGACCAAGGCAGAGGGCGAGGAGCAGGCAAGATACTTCCACGATGTCGTAACGGTAGCGATGGCAGAGCTGCGTGATCCGGTCGACAAGCTCGAGATGATCGTCGACAAAGAGATGTGGCCGATGCCGTCCTATGGCGATCTGCTGTTTGAGGTATAAGGAGTTTCTTCTATTAATATAATGATAAAAGAGAGACTGTTTGGAACTGCCGTTTCCTGTATCTGTATGGGAAGCGGCAGTTTTGACATCTGCCTGATCAACACAAAAAAGCTTCGGCCAACCGCCGAAGCTCTTTTGCGTAAATCTTAAAAAGAAGAAAGGGAGGATGCCGGGAGACCCTACTTCCCGGCATAATTATGAAAAAGATTTTCGAAAAAATACTTGTAATCACTTTTGATAAACACAGTATAATCGCAAATCGTGAAAAAAACGTGAGTGCTTCTTGAAAATTGCTTGAATGAAACGTGAATAAAATATGAACGAATGTGGCCTTATAAAGGCGATATTTGTAATTTATAAAATATGATTAGTAATTATCCACAATTTTGATTGATTTTTTTGGACGTATATATTAAAATAATACCAGTTGAGTAAAAATAACTGCCCTGCGGCAAAGCTGTGGGGATGAAATACCATCCGGAGGATGTATGGGGGCACCCATCCGGGCGCCGGTTCCGGTCATTCGGGGCGGCAGTATTTTGGGGTAAATTGAGAAGGAAAAAGGAGGATGGGACTGTGATTTCAAATCAGGTTTTACAGACGACACTGGATGGGCTGAAGGCGATCAGCCGAGTAGATTTGTGTGTGCTCGATACAGAGGGTATCATGCTTGCAACGACATTTCCTGAGGCGGAAGGCTTTCGGGATTCCGTGCTGAGTTTTGCAGATTCACCGGCAGACAGCCAGGTAGTGAGTGGATGTCAGTTTTTTAAGGTGTTTGACGATCACCAGCTGGAATATATTCTTCTGGCAAACGGCAACAGTGACGATGTCCATATGGTTGGGCGGATGGCAGCATTTCAGATCCAGAACCTTCTGGTCGCTTATAAGGAGCGTTTTGATAAAGATAACTTTATCAAGAACCTGCTGCTGGACAACCTGCTGCTCGTCGACATTTACAACCGTGCAAAGAAGCTGCATATCGATACCGAGGCACGCCGCGTTGTGTTCATTCTGGAGATCAGCAATGAGAAGGAGAACAACTCCCTCGAGACCGTTCGCGCTCTGTTCAATTCCAAGTCGGGTGACTTTATCACGGCGGTCGATGAGAAGAGCATCATCGTCGTCAAGGAGCTCGGCGCACAGGATGGCAGCGCAGAGATGGAGCGCATCGCAGGGATGATTCTCGATTCCCTTGGTGAGGAGAAGAAAAAGGAGGCGCTCGTCGCTTACGGTACCGTCGTAGGAGAGATCAAAGAGGTATCCCGCTCTTATAAGGAAGCGCGGATGGCCTTAAATGTCGGCAAGATTTTCTTCGAGGAGCGTTCTGTGATCGCGTACAGCTCGCTTGGCATCGGCCGTCTGATCTATCAGCTGCCGATCCCGCTCTGCAAAATGTTTATCCGTGAGATCTTCGACGGCAAGTCACCGGATGACTTCGACGAGGAGACACTGATCACGATCAACAAATTCTTTGAGAACAGCCTGAATGTCTCAGAGACTTCCCGTCAGCTCTACATCCACCGGAACACGCTCGTCTACCGTCTGGACAAGCTTCAGAAGTCGACCGGACTGGATCTACGCATCTTCGAGGATGCGATCACGTTTAAGATCGCGCTGATGGTAGTCAAATACATGAAGTATATGGAGAATCAGGAATATTAATAACCAGTTCTGAGCAGCAGCAAACGATAAAGACAGACACTGACAAATTTATTTGGCAGGGGCTGTATTTATCGTTTGGGATGGGCGGAACGCCCATAAGCCTCAGACAGGAGCTGCGTCAGCAGCGGATAGTTTGCGAAGCAAACAGGTCTGTGGCCTGCGCGCAGAACATCTGCAATAATTACAAAAAGGAGTAATACAGTAAAATGAATCAGGTAATTTTAACAGGAGACCGGCCGACCGGCCGACTTCACGTAGGACACTATGTAGGATCACTGGAAAGACGTGTCAGACTGCAGAATTCCGGCGAATTCGATGAGATCTATATTATGATTGCGGATGCACAGGCATTGACCGACAACGCGGAGCATCCGGAGAAGGTAAGACAGAATATCATTCAGGTCGCGCTGGACTATCTGGCATGCGGCATCGATCCGGAAAAGTCTACGATCTTTATTCAGTCGATGGTTCCGGAGCTGACGGAGCTGACGTTCTACTATATGAATCTTGTGACGGTTTCCCGCGTACAGCGCAATCCGACCGTAAAGGCCGAGATTCAGCAGCGGAATTTTGAGGCGAGCATTCCAGTCGGTTTCTTCTGTTATCCGATCAGCCAGGCGGCAGATATCACAGCATTCCGTGCGACGGCCGTTCCGGTCGGTGAGGATCAGCTGCCGATGCTGGAGCAGTGCAAGGAGATCGTGCATAAGTTCAATACCGTTTACGGTGAGACACTGACGGATCCGCAGATCGTCCTTCCGGACAATCAGGCATGTCTGCGTCTGCCGGGGATCGACGGAAAGGCAAAGATGAGTAAATCGCTTGGCAACTGCATTTACCTTTCCGATGAGCCGGATGAGATCAAGAAAAAAGTCATGTCGATGTTTACCGACCCGAATCACCTGCGTGTGGAGGATCCGGGAAAGGTAGATGGCAATCCGGTATTCATTTATCTGGATGCGTTCTGCCGTCCGGAGCATTTTCAGGAGTTCCTGCCGGATTATCAGAATCTGGACGAGCTCAAGGCACACTATACGCGCGGCGGACTTGGCGATGTCAAGGTGAAGAAGTTCCTGAACAACGTGCTTCAGGCGGAGCTCGGGCCGATCCGGGAACGCCGGAAATACTGGGAGGCACATACCGACGAGGTATATGCAATGCTGAAGGCAGGAAGCGAGCGGGCACGTGCGAAGGCAGCGGAGACGCTGCATGATGTACGCCATGCAATGCAGATTGATTACTTTGGATAAGACAAAAGGGCTGAGCGGCTGACCGCTTGGCTCTTTTCTTACAGGGAAGAGGAGAATGATGAAAGAATATGCAATGAAGTGTGTGGGGAGAATCTATATTCTGGCGCGCTGGCTTTTGCTGGCCGGTGTCTGTGGCATCGTGCTCGGACTGGTCGCCGGGCTGTTCGGACGGAGTATTACGGAGGTGACTGCATTTCGGCAGTCCCATGGATGGATGCTCTATCTGCTGCCATTGGCCGGTCTTGCGATCGTGGCACTGTACCGGCTTGACCCGTACAAGAGTGATACGAACCGGGTACTGGAGGGGATTCAGTCCGGTACCTACGTCCCGCTTCGGATGTCACCGCTGATCATCATATCGACGGTTCTGACACATGCCTTTGGTGGATCCGCCGGAAGAGAGGGTGCGGCTTTACAGCTGGGCGGAAGCCTTGGCGGTACGATCGGCAAATGGTTGAGGCTCGATGAGTATGATCAGAAGGTCATGATTATGTGTGGCATGAGTGCGGCATTTTCAGCGCTGTTTGGGACACCGCTGACAGCGACCATCTTTGCGATGGAAGTCGTCAGTATCGGAATTATGGAGTATGCGGCGCTCGTCCCGTGTGCCATTGCATCTCTGATCGCACGTGAGATGGCGGATCTGGTCGGCGCACACGGAGAGCAGTTTCCGGTGCCGGCATCGGTGACACTCGATGTAAAGAGCGGTGCGCTGATTATCCTGCTTGCGCTTCTGTGTGCGGCGGTGAGCATCCTGTTCTGCGAGGTGCTGCATCGCACGGAGCGGCTGTTCAAATCCCGTATGAAGAATCCATGGATCCGGGTCGTAGTCGGGGCGCTGCTCATCATCGTGCTCACAAAAGTACTCGGGACGACCGATTACCTTGGAGCTGGTATGAATATCGTGGAGCGGGCGATCCACGGGGAGACGGAGCCGGCAGCATTCCTTCTGAAAATTATTTTTACGGCGATTACGTTATCCTGTGGATTTAAAGGTGGAGAGATCGTGCCGACGCTGTTTGTCGGAGCGACGTTTGGCTGTTTGTTCGGACAGGTGACCGGGTTATCGCCATCACTGACCGCGGCCTGCGGGATGGCGGCAGTATTCTGCGGTGTGACAAACTCCCCGATTTCGTCCCTGCTTCTGAGCTTTGAACTGTTCGGATTTGACTGTATGCCGTTCTTCCTCATTGCGGTGTCGATCAGCTATCTGGAGTCCGGATATTTCGGGCTGTATCACAGCCAGAAGATCATGTATTCCAAGACGAAGCTGCAGTTTATTAATGAGAAAACAAAATAAAAGGAGAGCAATATATGGAAATCAGAAAAACAACCTTAGCAGATCTTCCGGAAGTCATGGAGGTCTATGCGATCGCACGAAACTTTATGCGTAAGACGGGGAACCCGACTCAGTGGACAAATGGCTATCCGAAGGAAGAACTGATCCGTGCGGACATTGCGTCCGGCGTCAGTTATGTGGCGGTGGAAAACGGAAAGATTGAAGTCGTATTTTTCTTCCGGAAGGGCGAAGATCCGACCTATAAAGTCATCGAAGGTGGCGCGTGGCTCAATGACGAGCCGTATGCAGTGCTGCATCGGATCGCATCCCGTGGGGAAGTAAAAGGATCCGGATCGGCATGTATTCAGTGGTGCCTTACACAGTGGCCGAATCTGCGTGTCGATACGCATGACGATAATCGTGTCATGCAGCATGTGCTGGAAAAGAACGGTTTTGTGAAATGCGGACGGATCTATATCGAGGACGGAACGCCGCGCATTGCATACCAGCAGATCAGAAAGGAGCAAGGTTAATGGAACGGGAAGAACTGCGTGCACTGCTGGAAAAAGTAGCATCCGGAGAGCGGACGGCATCGGAAGCACTTTCGGATATCAGCCTGCAGCCCGATATGCTTGTTGGTAATTATGCGGACATCGACCTGCACCGCCATCTGCGGCAGGGCATGCCGGAGGTCATTTACGGGGCAGGAAAGACGGCGGAACAGATCGCCGGGATTGCGTCGGCCATGAAAGAGAAGGGGTTACAGAATATTCTGATTACCCGTCTGTCAAAGGAAAAGGCAGACGAGATCGAAAAGGCGCTGGAATTTTCCTATTATCCGACGCCGCAGATCGGCATCGTAAATGAGGCGGAGACCGAAAAGAAAGGAAAAATCGTTGTCGTGGCGGCCGGTACGAGCGATCTGCCGGTGGCAGAAGAGGCGGCGATGACGGCGGAGCTGTACGGCAATCGGGTCGAGCGTGTCTATGACGTCGGCGTGGCGGGCATCCATCGGCTTCTGCACCGGCTTCCGATTCTGGAGGATGCAAATGCGATCATCGCAGTGGCCGGTATGGAAGGTGCGCTGGTCAGCGTGGTTGGTGGTCTGGTGGCCTGCCCGGTCATCGGCGTGCCGACGAGCGTCGGCTATGGGGCGAACTTCGGCGGTCTGGCGGCGCTGCTCTCGATGCTGAATTCGTGTGCGAGCGGTGTCAGTGTGGTAAACATTGATAACGGATTTGGAGCAGGCGTGCTGGCGTCTAAAATCAATAAGCAGGCGGTAAGAGCGTAAGAACGATATGATATGGTTGGCAGGTACGGCCGGAAGAACAAAACGGCTGGTATCGTGCCAAAAGTGGGGGATAAGTGTGAAATGGCAGAAAAATCAGCCAAAAATGGAATCACGGAGGGCGTGATCTGGAAACAGATTCTTATTTTTTTCTTTCCGATTCTGATCGGAACGTTTTTTCAGCAACTTTATAATACCGTGGATGCGGTGGTAGTCGGACGGTTTGCCGGAAAGGAAGCGCTCTCGAGCGTAGGTGGCTCTTCCTCCCAGATCATTAATTTTGTGGTCGGGTTTTTTACGGGACTTTCGGCTGGGAGTACCGTTATCATCGCCCAATATTATGGCGCAAAGAACCGGGACGGGCTGCAGCGCGCCTTGCATACGGCGTATGCCTTTTCGGCAGCGTTTGGAATTCTCGCAGGAGTAGTCGGAGTTTTGGCCACACCGGCGATTCTGCAGATGATGAAGACGCCGGACAATCTGATGACGGATTCGAAGCTGTATGTACAGATTTATTTTTCCGGACTGATCTTTATCTGTATTTACAATATCGGTTCGGCAATCTTGCGCGCGATCGGGGACTCGAAGCGGCCGCTCTATTATCTGATGATCTGCTGTGGCATCAATATTGTGCTGGATCTTGTGCTCGTGCTCGGCTGCCGGATGGGTGTGTTCGGCGTGGCGGTCGGGACGCTGATCTCACAGGGAATCAGTGCGGTGCTTGTGACGCGGGCACTGATGTACCACACAGAGGATATGAAACTGGATCTGAGAAAGCTGCGTCTGGAAAAAGACCTGCTGCTGAATATGCTGAAGATCGGACTTCCGACTGGCATCCAGTCCAGCCTGTACAATCTGTCGAACATTCTGGTGCAGGCGGCGATCAATGCGTTTGGTGTGAATACGATGGCGGCATGGACGGCATTTGGAAAGATCGACAGCTTTTTCTGGATGGTAAATGGTGCATTCGGCATTGCGGTCACGACCTTTGTCGGACAGAATTTCGGTGCAGGTAAGCATGACCGGGTAAAAAAAGGGACATGGGAGTGCCTTGCCATGGCGATTGTTGCGGCGCTTGCCTTTAGTGCGGCATTCATGCCGAACGGACGCTTCTGTTTCAGCATTTTTACAGAAGATACCGATGTAGTGGAGATCGGACTGCGGATGATGTATGTTATCTCGCCGACCTATTTTCTGTTCTGCTTTGTCGAGATTTTTTCCGGATCTCTGCGTGCACAGGGACATGTATTTATCGCGACAATTCTGACGCTGGTCGGCGTCTGCCTGCTGCGTGTCGTGTGGGTTACATGGATTGTCCCGGATGGAACGTTAGAGCAGATCGTAGCCTGCTATCCGATCACGTGGGTAGTGACGGCGATCAGCATGTCTTTGTACTATTTTTATAAGCAGAGACGTATCTGGAAACAGGTGCGGGTATAAAAAGTACAAAAAATTTCGTGAAATCTGCTTGACATTGGGAAAAATAGCGTATACTATAGCAATATGCGCTGCTGCGAAGAAAAGCAGCAGGAGTAAATCACAGGACGGATTGCGAATACCCGTCAAAAGAGAAGGAGGTAGTATGATGATTCGTAAGCATATCGTGAACCATTTCAGAACAACAGCAAAGAGAACGTCAGTCTGCCTCGTATGTAGAGAGAATGGATAATATCCATTTTTTTCGCCTATAGTGCCGCAGTCTGAACGGACTGCGGTTTTTTGTACAGAGTAGTTGACTTTGTGCTGGAAAACAGCCTGTAGGTTCATGCAGGTAAAGAGGTTCGTTTGGATACGGCTGCCGCAGAGAAGTTCTGTGGCAGCCTTTTTAACCGAATCAAGCAAGTCCCCTGCTTCAATTGCGCAAAGCAATCAGCTGCGGAGTAGCTTTCCGTTAATGAACTGGCAGAAAGGCGATGACATGCGAGGTGTGACAGAGGTACACCCGGAATCTTTTTATGCTTGATTTTGCGAGAAGGGTATAAGGGTGTGCAGACAAGAGAAAAAGGGGGAAAACATGAAAAAATTAAGAGTGTATATGATGCGGTACTGGTATCTGTACTTATTTGGTATGGTCTGTATGATCACAGCGATCGTCCTGGATATGATCACACCACAGATTACCAGACACATCATTGACGATGTCATTGTAGGAGGAGAGATTGAGCTGCTGATGCGATTCCTGTTTGGACTGCTCGGCATCGGCATGGGCCGCGCCATCCTGCAATACGCAAAGGAATTTACGTGGGACTGTGTCGGGGTGACGATCGGAAATGATATGCGCAAGGATCTGTTCCGGCATGTGCAGACGCTCTCCATGGACTTTTTTGACCAGCACAATACCGGAGAGCTGATGACGCGTGTCAAGGAGGACGTCGATAAAGTATGGGCCGTGCTTGGATTTATCGGCAGCCTTGCGATCGAGGCCCTGATCCATACGATTTTTGTGCTGACGTGCATGTTCCGGCTGAATCCGTGGCTGACGCTCGTGCCGCTCGCGGTGCTGCCGGTGATCGGCTTTCTGGCGATCCACATGGAAGGAAAGCTCGGCCATGTCTATGATCAGATCAGTGAGGAGACGGCAGAGCTGAACACCGTCGCACAGGAATGCATCGCCGGTGTGCGCACCGTAAAGGCGTTCGCACGGGAAGGCTATGAGATCGAGAAATTCAGCCGCCACAACCGGAAATTTTATGATCTGAATATCAGTCAGGCACGGTTTTTGGCGAACCATCAGCCGCTCATTTCCTTCCTCGGGAAAATGATGCTGCTCGCGGTCGTGATCATTGGAGGACTGCAGGTCATCGCAAAGCGGATGTCGCTCGGTGACCTTGGCGCATTTCTTGAATATGCGAATAATGTCATCTGGCCGATGGAGATCTTGGGGTGGCTGAGTAACGACATTGCCTCGGCGGTGGCCTCCTGGAAGAAAATTCAGAGGGTGGCAAAGGAGACACCGCAGATCGCAGATGCAGCGGATGCAAAGCCACTAGATCAGATACGTGGTGAGATCGTGTTTGACCATGTCGGCTATGAGCGCGGCGGACAGGTCATTTTACAGGATGTCAGCTTCCGGATCGAGCCGGGCCAGACGCTTGGCATCATGGGAATGACCGGAACCGGAAAGACGACGATCGTGAATCTGCTGCAGCGCTTTTATGATGTCACATCGGGGCGGATTTTGCTGGATGGACGCGACATCCGGACGATTCCGCTCTCCCAGCTGCGTGCAGCCATGGCGGTCGTCATGCAGGAGGTCTTTCTGTTCTCCGATTCGGTCAGTGAAAATGTAAAGACCGGAAAGCGGGCAGACACCGGGGAGGAACTCGTCGAGTGGGCGTCGGATGCAGCGGGGGCCGCACATTTTATTGAGGATCTCTCGGAGCGGTATGAGACGGTGATCGGTGAGCGTGGCGTCGGGCTTTCCGGCGGTCAGAAGCAGCGTATCAGCATTGCACGGGCGATCGCCAAGCAGTCTCCGGTGCTCATTTTAGACGATGCGACTTCCGCGCTTGATATGGAGACGGAAAAAGCGATTCAGGGCAACTTAAAGAAGATCAGCGGACTGACGAAAATCATTATCGCGCACCGGATTTCGGCGGTAAAAAATGCAGATGAAATTCTGATTCTGGATGATCATACAGTGGCGGAGCGCGGACGGCATGCAGAGCTGCTCGCGGCGAAGGGTCGATACTACGAGACGTGGTGCGTACAGTGTGAGCAGCAGGATGACACAGAAGAGAAAAAGGAGGTGGGAGCATGGCAGTAAATTCCGCGAAGCAGGATGAACTGCAAAAAGAGGTGCCGAAGAAGGATACACTGATCCGGATGTTCCGGTACCTTCTGGACTATAAAAAGACAATCGCGTTTGTTGCGGTGCTCATTTTGATTGCGCTGGCGGCAACCCTGGCCGGGCCGCTGATGATCGAGCGGGCAGTCGATGTGTATGTGGCAAATTCAGATATCCCGGGGCTGGCACGTCTGGCTGTGCTCGCGCTGATTTTATACCTGGCGTATATGCTGAGCACGCGAAGCTATATGATCATTATGGCCGGAGCGACGAACCAGATCCTGCTCACGATCCGCCAGCAGCTCTATGAGCACATTCAGACTTTAAGTTTTCATTTTTTTGACAGCCGTCCGACCGGAAAGATTCTGGCGCGTGTCGTCGGGGATGTCAATTCCTTAAAGGAGGTCTACTCCGACAGTGTGACGAAGCTTTTACCGGATTTCCTGACGGTCATCGGTGTCGCAGCGATCATGCTCGTCAAGAACTGGCAGCTGGCGCTTGCGACGCTCCTCATGCTTCCGGTGCTTGCCATCTGCATGTTCCTGATTCAGTTTCAGGCGCATAAGCTCTGGCAGATACACCGCAAGAAAAATTCGAACCTGAATGCATTTATCCATGAGGACTTTTCCGGAATCCGCATCGTGCAGAGCTTTGCGGCGGAGCAGGAGAAGCAGCGTGATTTTGACCAGTGCTCGGATGAGCACCGGCAGAGCTTTGTCGATGCGGTGCGGATCTCGGATCTGTTCAGTGCGCTTGTCGAAGTGACCTGGGGACTTGGCGGATTTTTGCTTTACTTTATCGGGATCAAGATCGTCGGGGTGGATCAGATCGGCGTCGGTACATTTCTCGCTTTTTCGTCTTACCTTGGCATGTTCTGGAATCCGATCCGGAATCTGGCGAGCTTCTATAATAAAATCGTGACGAATATTTCGGCGGCAGAGCGAATTTTTGATATTCTGGATACGCCGTCGGAGATCGCAGATCAGGAAGGGGCAAAGCCGTTGCCACCGATTCAGGGTGCGGTGGAATTTTCTCATGTGAGTTTTGCATACACCGACGAGCCGGATCGGCTGGTGCTCTCAGACGTGAGCTTCCAGGTACGTCCGGGCGAGACGATCGCTTTAGTAGGGCCGACCGGAGCCGGAAAGACGACGATCGTGAATCTGATCAGCCGATTTTATGATGTGACATCCGGGCAGATTCTGATTGATGGACATTCGATTTCGGATGTTATCCTGAGGAGCCTGCGCAGCCAGATGGGCGTGATGACGCAGGACACCTTCCTTTTTACCGGAACGGTGCGGGAGAACATCTGCTATGGACGTGAGGAAGCGACGGAAGAAGAGATGATCGCAGCGGCGAAGGCCGTCAATGCGCATGGCTTCATTATGAAAATGGAAAAGGGCTATGATACGGTAATCAGCGAGCGGAGCAGCCAGCTCTCGATCGGACAGCGGCAGCTGCTGGCCTTTGCACGGACGATCGTATCCGATCCGCGGATCCTGATTCTGGATGAGGCGACTTCGAGCATCGATACGCAGACGGAGCGGATGGTTCAGGAGGGCATCGAGGCGATGATTCAGGGACGGACCTCGTTTATCATCGCGCACCGCCTCTCCACGATCCGGAATGCAGACCGTATTTTCTACATCGACCATCAGGGCATCGTGGAAGCGGGAAGTCACCAGGAGCTCATGAAAAAGCAGGGAGCGTACTATCGGCTGTATCGGAGCCAGTATGATTTTCTGGCGGAGCCGGCGGTATAGTGCCGCAACATATTTTCCGGATTTCCTACATAAGATAAAGAGAACGCAGGCAGTGATCCGCCGAAACGCGGGTCACTGCCTGTTTCTTACTTTACAGGAAAGTACGTTCTGTAAAGCAAGAACGCTTCGCAAGGATGCGCACGGTGGCGGAAGCGGCAGGGGCGTCGCGGGCGCAGGAATGTGGCGGGGCATATCGTTTGGGGCTGGCAGGAAAGGGAAATGAGGGATCGAATGAATGAGAGAGCGCTGAAAGTATTGGAGCAGTATGAGCTGGAGGCAGGGCAGCTGCGCCGTGGCAGAGGATCGTACATTTTTGACACACCACAGGGGATCCGGATGCTGTGCGACTGCACCTGTTCCGAACATAAGGCAGAATTTCAGAACCGGGTGATGGAGCGGATGCGGGAAGGCGGATATCAGCGGGTAGACTGGATTGTGCCGAATAAGGAGGGAAAACTGGTTTCCGAAGATCGGGATGGCAACCGCTATCTGGTGCGGGAGTGGTATGTGGGAAGAGAATGTGATACGACAAGCGAGAGTGAAATTTTAGCTGCGGTAGAGAATCTGGCCCGGATCCACCGGCTGATGCAGCTTCCGGACGAGCCTGTGCTGATGGAGCGTTTCAGTGCGCCGCCACTGACAAAGAGCCTGCAGGCGCAGAACGCGGAGTTGCGCAAGATTCGTTCTTTTATCCGCAGGCGCAATCAGAAGGGAACGTTTGAACGACTGTTTCTGCAGTGTTTTCCGGCCTATTATGCGCAGGCGGAAGAAGCGGTGGGGCGTCTGGAAGCGTGCGGCGGGGATGGAGATCATCTGGAACATACAGGCAGTGTCTGCCATGGAGACTATGACCACCACCATGTATTGCTGTGTGGCTATGAAATGGCGACGACCGATTTTTCCAAATGCCGGTATGACTGCCAGATCACGGATCTGTACCGGTTCATGCGGAAAATTTTAGAGAAACACGACTGGAACCAGCGGCTTGGCATGCGGATGCTGGAGCAGTACATACGGACACGCCCGGTGACAGCGAAGGAGCGGCGGCTTCTGTACATACGGATGCGCTATCCGGAAAAATTCCGGAAGCTGGCAAATTATTATTATGGAGGGAACAAGGCATGGATCTCCGGACGTTTTCTGGAAAAGCTGGAGGTGCTCAATGCGCAGATGGAGAAGCAGGAGGCGTTTGTGCGGATGCTGGAGCGGTGAGGCAAGTAGTTCGTATAAGGCGGACGTTTCGGGCGCAGGCCACAGACGCGCTTGCTGCGCAAGCTATCCGATGCCGGCGGCATCTCCTGTCTGTGGCTGATGGACGTTCCGTCCATCCCAAAACGTAAATGCAGCTTTCAGCAAATAAATTTGCTTCGATCTGCCTTTACGTTTTGCTGCTGCTCGAAACTGGCGTAAAAATTCACAAAATATGGTTTTATTTTATAGGAAATCATGGTATAATTACCCTATCTGTGGGTCTCCTGAGACGAACATTGGTTATGCACACAGGAGCAGATAATACCATACAGGAGGGGTAATAATGGAAGACTATAGAAAAGCATATGAGGAATGGCTGAATGATCCGTATTTCGATGAGGCGACGAGAGCGGAGCTGAAAGCGATTGAGAACGATGATAAAGAGATTCGGGAGCGTTTTTATACGGCACTGGAGTTTGGTACAGCCGGACTGCGTGGTATTATCGGCGCCGGTACAAACCGTATGAATCAGTATGTCGTACAGCGTGCGACACAGGGACTGGCCAATTATATTCTCCGTGCAGGCGGACAGAAGAAGGGCGTGGCGATCGCTTACGATTCCAGACATATGTCTCCGGAGTTTGCAGATTTTGCAGCGCTGACCCTGGCCGGAAATGGGATTAAGGCGTATGTGTTTGAGTCCCTTCGTCCGACGCCGGAGCTGTCCTTTGCAGTGAGACAGCTTGGCTGTATCGCAGGTATCAACATCACCGCGAGCCACAATCCGCCAGAGTACAATGGATACAAGGTATACTGGGAGGACGGCGCACAGATCACACCGCCGCACGATACCGGTATCATGGATGAGGTAAAGAAGGTGCCGGGCTATACCTGTGCAAAGACGATGAGCAAGGAGGAGGCAGTCGCAGCCGGACTTTACGAAGTGATCGGAGCGAAGATTGACGATGCGTTTATCGCCTGCTTAAAGAGCCGTGTGCTGCATCCGGAGACGATCAGACAGGAGAGCGCAAATCTGAAAATTGTCTATACGCCGCTGCATGGCACCGGCAATATTCCGGTTCGCCGTGTCTTAAAAGAGCTTGGCTTTGAGCATGTATATGTTGTTCCGGAGCAGGAGCTTCCAGACGGAGATTTTCCGACCGTCAGCTACCCGAACCCGGAGGCAGACGAGGCATTTACCCTTGGACTGAAGCTGGCAAAGGAGATTGATGCGGATCTGGTACTGGCGACGGATCCGGATGCCGACCGCCTTGGTGTGCGTGTAAAGGATGCAAAGACCGGAGAGTATCATACCCTGACCGGAAATATGTCCGGCTGTCTGCTGGCAGATTATGAGATCGGCCAGACAAAGGCACTGAAGGGACTGCCGGATGACGGATATCTCATCAAAACGATCGTAACGACAAATATGGCAGATGCGATTGCGAAATACTACGGGACAGGACTGATCGAAGTGCTGACCGGATTCAAGTATATCGGACAGCAGATTCTTGGTTTTGAGCAGAGCGGAAAAGGTGAGTATCTGTTCGGATTTGAGGAGAGCTACGGCTGCCTGATCGGAACACATGCAAGAGATAAGGACGCGATCGTGGCGTCCATGGCGCTGGCAGAGGCAGCCGCTTTCTATAAGGCACAGGGCAAGACACTCTGGGATGCGATGGTCGAGATGTATGAGCGTTATGGCTATTATAAGGATGACATCAAGTCCGTCAGCCTGAAGGGCATTGAGGGACTGCAGAAGATCCAGGAGATCATGGATACCCTGCGAAAGAATCCGCCGACACAGATCGGAGACTATCAGGTAACCTCGTTCCGCGATTACAAGGCGGATACGATCAAAGATCTGGCGACCGGAGCGGTGAAGCCGACCGGACTTCCGAACTCCAACGTGCTGTACTTTGATCTGACTGACGATGCCTGGTTGTGCGTGCGTCCGTCCGGTACCGAACCGAAGGTAAAATTCTACTATGGGATCAAGGGTACGTCCCTGGAGGATGCGGATGCGAAGTCTGCGGCACTTGGAGAGAAAGTACTTGCAATGATCAACGAAATGCTGTAAAAGCAGCTTTGAGGTTCTGGAAACTGGCAGGCGGCAGATGGCGCTCTGCCAGTTTCTCTGTACAAGAAGGAGAAGTAACATGTCGGAACATAAGGAAGAAGCAGCTTTTGAGACATTTGTGGACATCATCGCGACGTTGCGTGGAGAACATGGATGCCCGTGGGATAAGGAGCAGACATTTGAGAGCCTGAAGCCATGCATGATCAATGAGATGACGGAGGCACTGGCCGGGATCGATCTTTACACCCAGACCGGTGATGCGGAAAATCTCTGTGAGGAGCTCGGTGATGTCCTGATGCAGGTCGTGCTGCTCTCACAGATTGCAAAGGAAAAAGGTTTGTTTGACATTACAGATGTGATAAAAGGGATCAGTGAGAAGATGGTCCGGAGACATCCGCATGTGTTCGGGGCACCGGGAGCGGAAGTGCCGGACTGGGAAGCGATCAAGCAGCAGGAAAAGCAGCAGCGGTCCAGAGAGCTGGAGCAGGCAGAAAAGGCTGCATTCCGGGCAGCAGCTGGTCAGATTATCTGTCATCTTTCCGAACGGTAAAGGCGAATGGGAGCTTGCAGGCTTTTATGAAGGAAATCCTTGACAAACGGGATATTCCATTATATAAATAGTAGCAGGGCTCAGAGTATTTGGACACAGGACGCGAAGCGGCTGTGTTCATGAGTAAGTAGCGAAGCGGATTGTGAATGTCCGCTTTACTGTGACGGCTTCGAAAAGACGGGGTCAGCCACATTTTGCTTAAAATTAGAATTCGCAGCCTGACAGTCGGGTGGATCGGATGAGCCGGCCCATGAGACGGAAATTATATGCAGAAAATAGAAGACTGCAGGTAAATTCAGAGGAGGAATTACACAATGAATAAGACAGAACTGATTGCTGCAATTGCAGAGAGAACCGAGTTATCCAAGAAGGATGCAGAGAAGGCACTCAAGGCTTTCACAGACGTTGTAGCTGAGCAGATGAAGAATGGTGAGAAGGTACAGCTGGTAGGCTTTGGTACCTTTGAGACATCCGAGCGTGCAGCAAGAGAGGGAAGAAATCCGCAGACTGGCGAGACCATGACGATCAAGGCTTCCAAGACCCCGAAGTTCAAGGCTGGCAAGGCTTTAAAGGATATGATGAACTAACTCATCGGTTGAACGGTTTTTGTACAATTGCGATGAATATGGCCCCGGACGTCTGACGTTCCGGGGCTTTTGTGTAACCGAATCAGTCAAGTAGCGAAGCTAGACCCTGTCAGCAGAGCTGCATGGATGGATTGCGAATATCCGTTTTGACTGTATTATCAGAAAGGAGCACACAGATGAGACTCGACAAATATTTAAAGGTATCCCGCCTGATCAAGCGCCGGACAGTAGCCAATGAGGCATGCGATGCCGGGCGGGTATCGGTAAACGGAAAGACAGCGAAAGCTTCGGTGGATGTAAAGGTCGGAGATGTCATAGAGATTCAGTTTGGTACAAGAAACGTAAAGGCTGAGGTCCTCTCCATTCAGGAATCACAGAAAAAAGAGGCTGCGGCAGAGATGTACCGGTATATCTGATCCGGTGTCGGCATACAATGCAGTAATGCACGAGATCCTCGGAGGCCGGATGGAAGAGCGAAAAGAGCCTTTGCAGCACCGGATTGTATGGACAGACAGAAAACGGGGGAGTATTACAGGCGTGACGGATGTGAGCTCCTTTGACGAGACGACGGTGATCCTGGAGACGGAGCAGGGGATCCTCACCTTAAAAGGAAAGAGCCTGCACATTGGGAAGCTTTCTCTGGAACAGGGCGAGGTGGAGCTGGATGGCATCATCGAGAGCATGGTCTACACAGGGAGCCGTCCGGCGAAAAAAGGATCGGTACTCAAAAGGATGTTCCGATGATGAGCGGGGTGATCCGCCAGGAGACGGCCGTGTTTTTTCTTGCCGTTGCGCTTGGAGCCGTCCTCTCCCTGTTTTATGATTTCCTGCGGATCCTGCGCCGTATGATCCGTCATGGTGCGCTGGCAACCGGGATGGAGGATCTATTGTTCTGGCTGCTTGGCGCCTTCCTTTTGTTTGCACTGATGTTTTACGGGACAGATGGAGAGCTGCGTGGCTATGTGCTGCTTAGCGCCTTCTGCGGGGCACTGCTTTATCGGCAGACGGTAAAAAAATGTTTTTTTATATTGAAATCTAATAGGAAAAAGGGTACAATAAAAAAGAAACCGTGAAAACGGAGCAGGAAATGCAAAGGAGTCAGATGTCATGGCAAAGAGAAGCCAGGAAAAATTGAGCCGCGGCAACCGGCGGGGAATGGTCGTCATCGCGGGCGTGGTTGCAGTACTTCTGGTAGTACTTATGGTCCAGAGCCGTCAGATCTCTGTGAAAAATGCGTCTTATGAGTCGCAGAAGGAGGAGCTGACGCAGAAGCTGCAGGACGAAGAGCTGCGGTCGGGGGAGATCGACAAGCTGAAGGATTATGTCAACTCCAAAGAGTTTATTGAGAAGATGGCACGGGAAAAGCTTGGACTGGTCTATGACGACGAGATTATATTTAAGGCGGAGAAATGAGAACATGAGGATACTGCGGGGCAGTATCCTTTTTCGTTTGGCTGACCGGTTTTGACAGACTTTGCAGTCACAAAAGCGTATAATCGTCAGGTGCGGGAAATCGCATGAACGGGGAGGTTTTGTGATGGGTGAAGTGCTTACGGCGGTAGTACATGCGGGGGAGGACTGGTTTCGAACCAGAGAGACGAAAAAGGAGCAGCGCTGGCAGCGCAGGATCAGTACGGCATTGTATCCGCTTCCGGAACAGGAGCTGCTTTCACAGTATGCAGAGGCATTTGCGAATCTGGCACGGCTGTTTGAGTCGTTGCCCTGCCAGAAGGAACGTCCGGGTGATGAGGCGCTCTCCGGGATCATGACGCAGGTGCGGCAGGACATCTGTGCCAGATGTCGGGACGAGGCGCAGTGCTGGGAGACGAACTATTTTTCCTGCTGTCAGGCATGGTACGAGCTGTGGCTGATACTGCAGGGAGAAAAAGAGACGCCATGGGAAGAGATCCTTGGGTTTTGCAGGAAACCGGAGCAGGTGATGGAGGTTGTGACAGCTGCCTATGCACAGGCGCGTCAGCAGCTTTTGATGGACAACCGTCTGATGGAGCAGCGGATGGCGGCCGGTGAGCAGATCCGGCAGACGGCAGAGCTGCTTCGACGGGCGGCAAAGGGACTGACCGGGGATCCGGCACTGGAGCAGCTGCTCTGGCGCAGGCTTCCGGGTGAACTGAAATATCTCGGGCTTCGTCTGTGCAGCCTGCGGGTATTTCGCTCCGGGCAGGACCGCCCGGAGATCTATCTGTCGCTTCAGACCGTGCGGGATACCAGGGTGTCAGTCAAAAGTATTGCAGAGATTCTCTCGGAATGCTGTCATCAAAGGCTGCGTCCGGCGTGGAACTGCCCGGCGGTGATCGGTCATGTATCCGGGAATTTTCATTTCGTCGCGGAGACGCGCTATCAGATGCTCTGCGGTATTTCGAAGGTGACGAAGGCGGGGGAACTCGTCTCAGGCGACAGCTACTCTCTTTTGCAGAAGGATACCGGGACAATCGTCATGAGTCTTGCGGACGGGATGGGATCCGGGATTGGTGCATGTCAGGAGAGCGAAAAGGTGATTGGACTGCTGGAGCAGTTTTTGGAGGCCGGATTTCCGCAGGAGACAGCGGTGCGCATGATCCATTCCTGTATGCTGCTGCAAAATACGCAGGAGCGTTATTCTACAATCGATCTGTGTATGGTCGATCTGTACGAGGGGGACTGTGATTTCCTGAAATCCGGTGCAGCGCCTACTTTTTTAAAATGTGGCGAGGAGATCGAGGTGCTGCAGTCTGCCGCGATGCCGTCGGGAATTTTGCAACAGCCGGACTATGCACGGACGCACCGGAAGCTTGCAGCAGGGGATGTGATTATTATGATGACAGATGGCGTGCTGGAGGCGCTACCGGAAGAGGACCGTGACAGGCGGATGGAAGAAATGCTGCGGTGCTGCGCGGCCGTCAATGCAAAAGAGTATGCACAGCGGCTCATGGAGCGCGTCTATCTGCTGCAAAAGCTTCGGGCCAGAGACGACATGACCATTCTGGTCGGAAGTCTGTGGGAAAAATAAAGGAGAAAAACATGCAGAGAATCATTGACACAATTGAGAAATATCATATGATCCAGCCCGGAATGCGGGTGCTGGCAGCAGTCTCCGGAGGGGCAGATTCGGTCTGCCTGCTGATGGCGCTGATCCGATACCGAAGCCAGATGGAGTTTTCCCTGTCGGTCGTGCATGTGGAACATGGTCTGCGCGGAGAAGAGAGCCTTGCAGATGCACAATATGTGAAGGAGCTGTGTGAAGCGCTCGCAGTTCCCTTTTATCTGGAATCGGTGGATGCAAAGCGTGCAGCAAAAGAGCGGCATCTTGGTGTGGAAGAAGCCGCACGGTCCCTGCGGTATGAGGCGTTCTACAAGGTGGCGCGGCAGATTCAGGCGGATCGGATCGCGGTGGCGCACAATGAGAATGACCAGGCGGAGACGGTGCTCTGGAATCTGACGCGCGGCAGCGGGCTTCAGGGGCTTGGCGGTATCCGTCCGGTGCGGGAGAAGATCATCCGTCCGCTTCTGTTTCTGGGAAGGCAGGAGATCGAAGAGATCCTGCGAAAAGAAGGCATGGCATGGCGCACGGATCGGACCAATCTGTCCTGTGACTATACGCGGAACCGAATCCGGCTGCAGATCCTGCCGATGCTTGCACAGGAACTGAACGATCAGGCAGTGAGCCATATCGCACAGGCGGCAGAGCGTCTGCAGGAGGTACAGGATTATCTCATCGATCAGTGTCAGGCGGCAGAAGAAGCGTGTGTGCGGCAGATGGGAGCTGTGGTATATCTGGAACTTGCCGGGTATGGAAAGCAGCATCCGCTTTTACAAAAAGAGATTTTAAAGCATTGTCTGGACCTGCTGCGTGATGGAATGGGGCGGAAGGATGTCGGGAGCGTACACCTGGATGCCCTGGAGAAGCTCTGTACACAGCCGTGTGGAAAGCGTTGTGTGCTGCCTGGCGGGATGCGGGCTGAGCGTGTGGACAGAATGGAACTTCCGGACGGGGAAGCGGGAGAAAAGCGTCCCCTGGTACGGTTCTGGCAGGAAACGTCAGAAGAGCAGCAGTACGACCGGAAGCCGGAGGAGATATTACTCTTTCCGGGACGGGAACAGCAGGTGGGAATGTTCCAGGTAAAAAGTGAACTGCTCGATCCCTCTCTTGTGCCGTCCGCTGAAATTCTGCAAGAAAAAAAGTATACGAAATGGCTATCTTATGATACAATAAACTGTAATGCCTGTTTCCGGAGACGCCGCGCGGGGGATTACCTTGTGATCAACGATCGAGGAGGGCGCAAGAAGCTGAAAGATTATCTGATTGATGAGAAAATTCCGCAAAAACAGCGGGATCAGCTCTGGCTTCTCGCAGATGGATCACACATCCTGTGGATCATCGGATGGCGGATCAGCGAAGCGGTAAAGATCAATGGGAATACCGGAAAAATATTGAAAATACACGTTGAGGAGGAGATAAAATGAAAGAAAAGGTCAGAATTTTCCTGCCGGAGCAGAAGGTAAATGCCCGGATTGCGGAGGTAGCACAGAAGATCAGCAGCGATTATGCAGGACAGGAAGTGCATTTGATCTGCATTTTGAAGGGAAGCGTATTTTTTACGTGCGAGCTGGCAAAGCGAATCACGGTTCCTGTGACGATGGACTTTATGTCTGTGAGCAGCTACGGCAACGATACAAAGTCCAGCGGCATTGTAAAGATCATCAAAGATCTGGACGAGTCGATCGAGGGAAAGAATGTGCTGGTCATTGAGGATATCATTGATTCCGGACGGACCTTAAGCTATCTGCTCGATATTCTTGGCAAACGCAATCCGCAGTCGCTGCGCCTGTGTACCCTGCTGGATAAGCCGGAGCGCCGGGTAAAGGACGTCAACGTCGATTACACCTGCTTCAACATTCCGGATGAATTTGTGGTCGGATACGGACTGGACTATGCGCAGAGATACCGCAACCTTCCGTTTATCGGGATCGTAGAGTTCGAAAACGGACAGGAATAGGATGCAGGGAAAGGAGAAAACAGATTGAACAGAAATGCAAAAGGACTGGGATTTTATCTGATTGTCGTCCTTCTGATCCTGCTGCTTCTGACGTACTTCCGCGGTGGCCTGGAGGCGAGCCAGAGCTGGAACTATGACCAGCTGGAAGAAGCAATCACGCAGGAGGAGGTCGTAAAGGTCGAGATTACTCCGAATCAGGAGGTGCCGACCGGAAGCCTGAAGGTACTGCTTTCCGATGGCAATGTAAAGTATGTCAATGTGACCGATATCACCAAAGCGGAATCCGAGCTGCGGGAGCATGAGAGCATCGATGTGGAGATCGAGGACGTCGAGCGCAGCAGCATCTGGATCTCGATTCTGCCGTCACTTCTGATCGGCATCGTGCTGGTCGTTGTCTTTACGATGATGAACCGGCAGGCCGGGGGTGGCAACAGTAAGATGATGAATTTTGGAAAGAGCCGTGCGCGTATGATCACGCCGGATGCCAAGCGCGTGACCTTTGAGGATGTGGCCGGGCTGCAGGAGGAGAAGGAGGAGCTCGAGGAGATCGTTGATTTCTTAAAAGAGCCGTCCAAATTTATCCAGGTGGGCGCACGCATTCCGAAAGGCGTCATTCTCGTGGGACCTCCGGGTACCGGTAAGACGTTGCTTGCCAAGGCGATCGCAGGTGAGGCCGGAGTGCCGTTTTTCAGCATTTCCGGATCGGATTTTGTAGAGATGTTTGTCGGCGTCGGTGCTTCCCGTGTGCGGGACCTCTTTGAGGAGGCGAAAAAGCATCAGCCGTGTATCGTCTTTATCGATGAGATCGATGCGGTGGCGCGCCGCCGTGGTACCGGTATGGGTGGCGGACACGATGAGCGGGAGCAGACATTGAATCAGCTGCTCGTTGAGATGGATGGATTTGGCGTCAACGAGGGTATCATCGTGATGGCAGCGACGAACCGGGTGGATATTCTGGATCCGGCGATCCTGCGTCCGGGACGTTTTGACCGCCAGGTCGCAGTCGGACGGCCGGATGTGAAGGGACGCGAGGAGATCCTGCTCGTACATGCAAAAGGCAAGCCACTTGGTGACGATGTGGATCTGAAGGAAGTCGCACGCACGACAGCCGGCTTTACCGGAGCGGATCTGGAGAATCTGATGAACGAGGCGGCGATCCTTGCCGCAAAGGAAAAACGTGTCTATGTGAAGCAGTCGGATATCAACCGTGCCTTTATTAAGGTAGGAATTGGTGCCGAGAAGAAGAGCCGTGTGATTTCCGAGAAGGAGAAGCAGATCACGGCCTACCATGAGGCCGGTCATGCGATCCTCTTCCATCTGCTTCCGGATGTCGGGCCGGTGCACACGATCTCAATCATCCCGACCGGGCGCGGTGCGGCGGGCTATACGATGCCGTTGCCGGAGAAGGACGAAATGTTCCAGACAAAGGGACGGATGATGCAGGAGCTTGTCGTGGATCTGGGTGGCCGCGTGGCGGAAGAGCTGATCTTCCATGATGTGACGACCGGTGCTTCTCAGGACATCAAGCAGGCGACTGCACTGGCGCGCGCGATGGTGACGCGCTACGGTATGTCTGACCGCCTTGGACTGATCAATTATGACGATGACGACGGACAGGTGTTCATCGGAAGGGATCTGGCGCATACCCGTTCTTACGGCGAAGAGATCGCGTCGGTCATCGATGAGGAAGTCAAGCGCCTGATCGACGATGCGCATGAAAAAGCACAGACGATGCTCAAAGCGCATGAACAGGTGCTGCACGACTGCGCGAAGCTGCTCGTGGAGAAAGAGAAGATCGGACGCGAGGAGTTTGAGGCACTGTTTGAGACGGCATAATCTAAAATAAAATTTTTGTACAGCTCACGGGATGGAAACGTTTCGTGGGCTGTCTTTTCTAAAATTTCAAAACCGGAATCTTCCCCTCCATCCCCGCAAAACTTGTAAAATTTGATCGGGCAGAAAAAAGGGCACAAAAAAACGTACAGAAAAATGCACAAAAACAGACAAGCATTTTTGTGAACTTTGTGCACACTGATTTTGGAAGTGATGCTATAATAATACTCGTAAAACCCCCCAATACATTATATAGTTTTTGCTACACCCCATTAGAAGAAATACCTTCTCCAAAGAGAGCAGCCAGTGATGGCTGCTCTCTTTCGTTACCGGGAAAACATGGAAAAACGGTGATTTTGCAGATTCAAAGGTTGTACATTGGAAGAAAGTAAGGTAAAATGAAGAGCAGGCCACAGCCGGAATAAAACGGCCATCTGGCCATGGGCAGACAGAGAAGCGAATCGCGGAAAGCTGTCTGCGCAGGGAAGGACGAGAGGATAAAAACATGGACAGCCAGTTTCGATCAATGATGCAGACATTACAATACATTATCTGGATGCGTCCGGTCTTTCGAACGGATGCTCTTTTTTCCGATGAGACCGAGAACTACGTCTCACCGATGGAGCCGAAGTGCGGGGAGACTGTGACGATCCGTTTCCGGACGTGGAAAGACAACGTGGACCGGGTCTACTTTATCAGTGGCGCCCTGAAAAAAGAGATGCAGCTCGCAGAGAGTGAGGGGACATTTGACTATTACAGTGTGGAGGTGGCGCTGACGGATGAGCCGCTCTATTATTACTTTGATGTCCGGGCAGGAAAGGCGCGCTGCTTCTATAATAAGCTCGGCGTTTCCCGTGACCTGCAGCAGAGCCGCTCGTTCTGCATCGTTCCGGGCTTTTCCACTCCGAAATGGGCGAAGGGCGCGGTCATGTATCAGATCTTTACCGACCGCTTTTTTAATGGGGATCTGACGAACGATGTGGAGAACCGGGAGTACTTTTACATCGGGGATGGGACGACCCGTGTGAAAGACTGGGACAAGCTGCCGGCTGTGCGCATGGGCATTCGGGAATTTTATGGCGGCGACCTGCAGGGTGTGCTGGACAAGCTCGATTATCTTCAGGAGCTCGGCGTGGAAGTCGTTTACTTCAATCCGCTTTTTGTATCGCCCTCCAATCACAAATACGACATTCAGGACTACGATTACATCGATCCTCATTTTGGAAAGATCGTCAAAGAGGAAGGGGAGCTGATGAAGGACTGGGAGACAGAGAATAAATACGCCTCCCGATACATCACACGCGTGACGGATAAGGCGAACCTGGAAGCGTCAAACCAGCTCTTTATCCGTCTGGTCGAGGAGCTGCACCGACGCGGGATGCGGGTCATTCTGGACGGTGTGTTCAATCACTGCGGTTCCTTTAATAAATGGATGGACCGGGAGCGAATCTATGAAAACCAGGAGGGCTATGAGCCGGGGGCATATGTCTCACAGGACAGCCCGTATCGCTCCTTTTTCAAATTTCACAATGAGCACGAGTGGCCGTATAATCCGTTCTACGACGGGTGGTGGGGGCATGATACCCTGCCGAAGCTGAACTATGAGGCTTCGCCGAAGCTGGAAGAATACATCCTGCGCATTGCCGCAAAGTGGGTCTCTCCACCATTTAATGTGGATGGCTGGCGGCTGGATGTGGCGGCAGACCTCGGACAGAGTCAGGAGTACAACCACGAATTCTGGAGAAAATTCCGGAAGGTGGTCAAAGAGGCAAATCCGGATGCGATCATTCTGGCAGAGCATTACGGGGATGCGGGGAGCTGGCTGCACGGGGATCAGTGGGATACCGTCATGAACTACGACGCTTTTATGGAGCCGCTGACCTGGTTCTTTACCGGTATGGAAAAGCACAGCGATGATTATCAGCAGGGCATGCTCGGCAATGCGGACAGCTTCAAAGGAGCGATGGTATATCACATGGCATCCTTCCTCGGGCCGTCCCTGCAAGTGGCGATGAATGAGCTTTCGAATCACGATCACTCCCGTTTCCTGACACGTACGAACCACCGCGTCGGACGTGCAGAACATCTGGGCAGCAATGCGGCGAGTGAGAATGTACGCCCGGAGGTGATGCGTGAGGCGGTCGTCATGCAGATGACATGGCCTGGGGCACCGACGGTCTACTATGGAGACGAGGCGGGTGTCTGTGGCTTTACCGATCCGGATAACCGCAGGACGTATCCGTGGGGGCATGAGGATCGGCAGATGCTGGCCTTTCATAAGGCCGCGATCCGGATGCACCGTATTTATCCGGTATTGAAGACCGGTTCTCTGAAGTTTTTGTATACCGATTACAACTGCCTTGGCTATGCGCGGTTTACGAGAAATGAGCAGATCATCATCCTGTTTAATAATAACGACGAGGAGCGGGAGCTGAAGGTACCGGTCTGGATGGCAGGCACCGGGCGGGAAGGAAAGCTGGAGCGGATTTTCTATTCTGATAAAAACGGATTTTCGGTGGACGGCAGCCGGCGTGACTGGGAGAATCAGGAGGAATTCTGGATGCCGGAAGAGGTGATGGACGGTACGTATACCTGGCTGTCTGAAAATGCGGCGGGAGAACTGGAACCGGAGGCTTCTGAAAATGGCATATGGACAAAAGAGAGTACGGGGACAGATAGCAACTGGGTCGGGCACCGGGCAGGAGAGCAGGCAGGGTGGCTGCACGATCCTGAGTGTGAAAATGAGCTGTCTGCGTGGACGGTACCGGCAGAGTCGGAGAAGCTCAGACGTAAGGTTTACTGCAAAATAGAGGCTGGTACGATTCTTGTAAAGTTGCCGGGGACGGCGGCGGCAGTCTACCGGAGCGTCACGGACAGGCACTGATATTTTTGACACAAAAGATTTCGGGAATACAGATAGAAGAAAAGGATGAGAGCGATGAGAAAACGACGGACAGGGATCGCACTGGCTGGCGCGGTCATGCTGCTGCTGATTGTGCTCGGCATGTACGCAGGCATCGGATTTTATTATCGGACCCATTTTTTTGAACACGCGACGATCAACGGGACGGATGTCTCAGATCTGACGGCAGAAGAGGCAAAGGAGCGTCTGGCAGCCTCTGTGGAAAATTATACGTTGACGGTAAAGACGCGCGAAGGCAAGACGGAGACGATCCGTGGTGCGGACATCCGCTACCGGCTGGTCGCGGATCAGGAGATTCAGGGCTTTCTGGGACAGCAAAATGCGATGGCATGGCTGCCGAAGTATTTCGGGGCAGGAGATGCCTATACGATGGAAGTGTCGACCTCCTATGACAAAGCGCTGCTGCAGCATGTGGAGGCAAAGCTGGACTGCTTAAAGACCGATGCGATGACCCCTCCGGAGGATGCGCATCTCATGCTGCAGGACGGGCAGTATGTCATTGTCCCGGAGGTCGAGGGAACGATGCTGGATCTTCAGAAAGTGGACAAAGCACTGCAGGAGGCGGTCGAGTCGGGCTACACAGAGGTGGATCTGGATGCGAGCGGCTGTTATGCCACACCGGCGGTCCGGGCTACCGATGGCAGCCTGAAGGCGCAGGCGGCGATCATGAATAAATACAGTTCCGTCACCGTAACCTATGATATGGGCGGCGGTGTCACAGAGGTACTGGACGCGGCGACGACCGCGGGCTGGTTTTCCTTAGACGCGGACGGACAGCCGGTGATTGACCGCAGTGCGGTGAGCGCCTGGGTCAACGCGCTGGCAGACCGGTACGACACGATCGGAAAGAGTGAACCATTTGTGACTTCACGCGGAGAGACGGTCTATGTGACGGCACAGACCTATGGATGGCAGATGGACCGGGAGTCAGAGACCGAAGCGCTGTACAATCAGCTGATGCTTGGCGAATCTGCGACGCGCACGCCGATCTGGTATGAGTCCGCCGGGGCACGCGGGGACAATGATCTTGGCAATACCTATGTGGAGATCGATTATACGAACCAGCGGCTGTGGTTTTACAAAGACGGTGCACTGCTTGTGGAGACGGCCGTGGTCACCGGCAATGTCAGCGCCGGGAATGCCTCTCCGGAGGGAATCTTCTGCCTCGTTGGAAAATCGGAGCATGAGACGTTGAAGGGTGAGGGCTACAGCACGCCGGTCGACTACTGGATGCCGTTTTATGGTGGCGTCGGGATTCATGATGCGGACAGCTGGCGCAGTGTGTATGGAGGGGACATTTATCAGACTTCCGGTTCACACGGCTGTATCAATACGCCGACGGCGAAGGTGGCTGTGATCTATCAGAATATTGAGGTCGGTACTCCGATCGTGTGCTATCGTTCCGGAATCAATTATGGCTATGCACAGGAGACGACGGATGGGACTTCCAATGCAGGAAGTACGGGAAATACAGAAAATACAGAAACGAATGGAAATAATGGAAGCGATGCTATCGTTATTATCGACGGTGGAGGCACGTCCGGTGTGACAGAAAACGGAGTTCCGTATACCGGGGAAGATCTGCAGGACGTGGTCATTCAGTGAGGAGGATGAATATGAATATCGTAGTTTTGGCTGGAGGAATCAGCACGGAGCGGGATGTGTCGATCGTATCGGGGACCGGCGTGTGTCAGGCGCTTCGGCAGAAGGGACACCGGGCGATCCTGGTCGATGTATTTTGCGGGGATGCCCGTGTGACAGAAGATGATGTAGCTGCATGCTTCCCGGAAGCATATGACGTCAATGCGGCAGCTGAATATATCCGTAGCATGAGTAACACAATCGAGGAGATCCAGAAATCCGGACGGGAATTTTTCGGGCCGAATGTGCTGAAGCTCTGCAAACTGGCAGATGTCGTATTTCTGGCACTGCACGGAGCAGATGGAGAGGGCGGTACGGTACAGGCAGCCTTTGATCTGCTGCGCATCCCGTATACCGGATCGGGCCATCTTGGAAGTGCGATGGCGATGGATAAAAATATTTCCAGACGTCTGTTTCAGGCATACGGTGTACCGACGGCATCTGGCATTGCATTAAAAAAAGAGGATCCGCGTCTTGCGGCGTCGGAAAATGGCGTCGGACTTCCGTGCATTGTGAAGCCATGTTGCGGAGGATCGAGTGTCGGAGTGGCGATCGCGCAGACGGAGGAGGAGTATCAGGATGCGCTTTCGGTTGCCTTTGGCTATGAAAATGAGGTGGTCGTGGAGTCGTATATTCAGGGCCGTGAATTCTCCGCCGGTGTCATCGACGGGAAGGCGTATCCGATCATCGAGATCGCTCCGGTGGAGGGATTTTACGACTATCAGAATAAATATACAGCCGGAGCGACGATCGAGACTTGTCCGGCAGAGCTCTCGAAGGAGCAGACGGAGGAGATGCAGTCCTATGCGGTCAAAGCATATGAGGCGCTGCAGTTGTCCGGTTATGGCCGGATGGATTTCATGATGGATGAACAGGGCCGGATGTACTGCCTTGAGGCAAACACCCTTCCGGGGATGACGCCGACGAGCCTGCTTCCGCAGGAGGCAGCAGCGGTCGGGATCACATTTCCGGAGCTCTGTGAGCTGCTGATTGAGGTATCTTTGAAGACAAGAGGGCAGAAACGATGAAGCATATGACATTACAGGCGATGGCAGAGGCATGCCATGGCGTATACATTGGAAATCCCAAGGATGCAAAAAAGGAAGTGACGGCGATCACGACGGACAGCCGGAAGGCAGAGCCGGGAGGACTGTTCGCAGCGATCAAAGGCGAGCGTGTCGACGGGCATGACTTTATCCCGGGGGTGCTCGAAAAAGGCGCACTGTGTGTGATTTCAGAAAAACAGCCGGTGACAGAGCAGGGAAATTATATCATAGTGGAAGATACGGTCCGGGCGCTCGGCGCGATCGCCGGGTACTACCGGGAGCAGCTCGGTATTCCGGTCGTCGGCATCACCGGAAGCGTCGGAAAGACGAGCACGAAAGAGATGATTGCATCCGTGTTGTCACAGAAATACCGCACACTGAAGACGGCCGGCAATTTCAACAACAATCTTGGGCTGCCGCTTACCATTTTCCGACTCACAGAAGAAGATGAGATCGCGGTGCTCGAGATGGGGATCAGCCATTTCGGGGAGATGCACGAGCTGGCCGGGATCGCGAAGCCGGATACGTGTGTCATCACAAATATCGGGCAGTGTCATCTGGAATTTTTAGGAGACCGCGATGGCGTATTGCGCGCAAAATCGGAGATTTTTGATTTTCTGCCGGAGAACGGACATATTATTCTGAACGGGGAAGATGATAAACTTGCTACGATTCAGGAGGTAAAAGGGATCCGGCCGATATTCTTTGGCTTTGAAAAAGAGGACGGCGTCTGGGCGGATCACATGCAGGCACAGGGACTGGCCGGGATTTCCTGTCAGATCCATACACCGCAGGGCAGCTTTGAGGTAAAGATACCGATTCCGGGTCTTCATATGGTATTGAATGCGCTGGCGGGTACCGCGGTTGGACTGCAGTATGGCCTGACACTGACGCAGATACAGGCCGGGATCGAGAGCCTGCAGCCGGTGGCGGGACGGTTCCATATCGTTCAGACCGACGACTACACGATCATCGATGACTGCTACAATGCCAATCCGGTCTCGATGAAGTCCTCCCTTTCGGTGCTGGCCGATGCACTGGGACGGAAGGTCGCGATCCTGGGAGATATGGGCGAACTCGGAGCAAAGGAGCAGGAGCTGCACCGGGAAGTCGGAAGCTACGCGGCATCTCTGGACATTGATCGCTTTCTTACGGTAGGACCGTTGGCCAAACACATTGCGGATGGAATTTTGGCGGAACATCCAGAGGCGGATGTCATCTGCTATGAGAACCTGCAGGAGCTTTTGCATGATCTGGATCATCAGCTGGCAAAGGGCGATACGATTCTGGTCAAGGCGTCTCATTTCATGCATTTTGAGAAGCTCGTGGAGAATTTGACGGAGAAATAAGTATCCACCCATGCTGTATGCCGGTAGTGGATAACGAAGAAAAGAAGAAACGCAGTGGATAAGCCAGGTCATTTGGATCTGGCTCGCTGCATGATAAGGAGAAGAAGATGTACATCATTGCAGGACTTGGAAATCCGGGCCGCGAGTATGAAAATACAAGGCACAATGCGGGATTTGCCTCGCTGGATGCCCTGGCAAAGCGGCACGGAATCGAACTGACGACACGTAAATTTCAGGCACTGGTCGGCAGCGGCTACATCGACGGGCAGAAGGTGCTGCTCGTCAAGCCGCAGACGTATATGAACTTAAGCGGGGAGAGTCTGCGGGCGGCCTGTGACTTTTTTAAAGTGGATCCGGAGCAGGAGCTGATCGTCATTTACGATGACATCAGTCTGGCGCCGGGACAGCTGCGCGTGCGCAAAAAGGGCAGTGCAGGCGGACACAACGGAATCAAGAACATCATTGCACAGCTTGGCACTCAGAATTTTCTCCGGGTCAAGGTCGGGGTCGGGGAAAAGCCGGCCGGCTGGGATCTGGCCGACTATGTGCTCGGACATTTTTCAAAAGAAGAGCAGGCGCTCATGGAAGAAGCCTTTTTGCGGGCAGCGGATGCGGCGACCGCACTGCTGACAGAAGATGTGGAGCGCGTGATGAACCAGTACAATACGCACAAGTAGGATGGGGATTATGAAAGCATTGACGGCACCCATGCAGCAGCTTGGGGAGTTTGAAGAAATTTTACGGAAGATTCGTACCAACCGTGGCGTGCTTCAGGTGAGTGGCTGTATTGATCCGCAGAAACCGCATTTTATTTCCTGTGCAGCAGAGGGGTATGACTGCCGGCTCATCATCACGTACAGTGATCTGCGCGCGCGGGAGCTGTACGAAAACTATCGGTTCTTTGACCGGGATGTCCTCTATTTTCCGGCAAAGGATCTGATCTTTTTCCAGGCAGACATCCACAGCAACCTGCTCGAACAGCAGCGGATTGCGGTCTTAAAGGCACTCGCAGAGCGGGAAAATGTGACGGTCATCACGACGATGGCCGCGTGCATGAACCACCTGATGCCGTCGGATGGCTGGCAGAAGCAGGTGCTGACGTTCGCGCCTGGAGATGTGCTCGACATGGAAGTGATGAAAAAGACACTTGTGCAGCTTGGCTATGAGCGGACAGCGCAGGCCGAAGGGCCGGGGCAGTTCGCGATCCGGGGCGGTATTCTGGATGTGTATCCGCTGACCGAGGAGAATCCGGTCCGGATCGAGCTGTGGGGCGATGAGATCGATTCGATCCGCAGCTACGATGCCGAGAGCCAGCGGTCGATCGAGAATCTGGAGGAGATCCGGATCTATCCGGCGGCGGAGCTCATCCCGGATGAGCGGCAGCGTGCGGCAGCACTGGAACGGATCGAAAAGGACGCAGAACGGGCGATCACCCGGTTCAAGAAGGACGGGCAGACAGAGGCGGCAGCGGCAGTACGGCAGCTGCTTTCGGATGCAAAAGATGCACTTTTGGAGCTGGCGGAGCCGCTCTCAATGGAAGGGTTTATAGACTATTTCACACCGCGCACGGAGTCATTTCTGGACTATTTTGATCCGAAACGGACACTGATTTTTCTGGATGAGCCGAACCGGCTTTTGGAGAGTGCGGATGCGGTCGAGCTGGAATTTCGGGAGAGCATGGAGCACCGGCTGGAAAAAGGATACGTGCTGAACGGGCAGACGGGCATTCTGTTTTCCGGACAGGAGATCGCTGCGCGCATTTCCAGAGAAAATGCGGTCGGCCTTTGTACCTTGGAAAATGCAAAAGCGCCGTTTACCGTATCCGGCACCTTTAATCTGACGGTTCGCTCGGTCAGTCCGTATAATAACAGCTTTGAGCTGCTCGTGAAAGATCTGCAGCGCTGGAAGAAGGATGGCTATCGGGTCGTGCTGCTCTCGGCATCCCGTACCAGAGGCAACCGGCTGGCGCAGGATCTCGCGGAGGAGGGGCTGAACAGCTTCTATAGCGAGGATACGGACCGCGAGGTGCTTCCGGGCGAGATACTGATCACGCATGGAAATGCGCAGAAGGGATATGAGTATCCGCTGATCCGGTTTGTCGTCATCGCGGAGAGCGACATTTTCGGTCAGGAGCATAAGAAAAAGAAGAAGCGCAGGCGTTATGAGGGAAAGCAGATCGCGAGCTTTACAGAGCTCTCCGTCGGCGACTTTGTCGTGCATGAGAACCATGGGCTCGGTGTCTACCGGGGCATCGAAAAGGTCGAAGTCGACCATGTGACGAAGGATTACATGAAGATCGAGTATGCCGGGGGCAGCAGCCTCTATGTACCGGCGACACAGCTCGATGTGATCCAGAAGTATGCAGACGGTGACGCGGCGAAGGCGCCGAAGCTGAACAAGCTCGGCACGCAGGAGTGGAACCGGACAAAGACGCGGGTGCGCACGGCGGTGCGGCAGATCGCGCAGGATCTCGTGAAGCTGTATGCGGAGCGGGAACGGAAGGAAGGGTTTACCTACAGCAGTGACACGGTCTGGCAGCAGGAATTTGAGGAAATGTTCCCGTATGATGAGACCGAGGATCAGCTGATGGCGATCGACGCGGTCAAGCACGATATGCAGAGCCGGAAGATCATGGACCGGCTGATCTGCGGGGATGTCGGCTACGGCAAGACGGAGATCGCGATCCGGGCGGCTTTTAAGGCCGTACAGGACGGCAAGCAGGTGGCCTATCTCGTGCCGACGACGATTCTGGCGCAGCAGCATTACAATACCTTCGTACAGCGGATGAAAGATTTTCCGGTGCGCGTCGATCTGATGTGCCGGTTCCGCACACCGGCGGAGCAGAAAAAGACCGTCACAGACCTGAAACGGGGGCTGGTGGACATCGTCATCGGGACGCACCGGCTGCTCTCGAAGGATGTCGAGTATAAAGACCTCGGTCTTCTGATCATCGATGAGGAGCAGCGGTTTGGTGTCGCGCACAAGGAAAAGATCAAGCAGCTCAAGACGGACATCGACGTGCTCACCCTGACAGCGACGCCGATTCCGCGGACGCTGCATATGAGTCTGGTCGGAATCCGTGATATGAGTGTGCTTGAGGAAGCACCACAGGAGCGCGTGCCGATTCAGACGTACGTCATGGAGTACAATGAAGAGATGGTGCGCGAGGCGATCAGCCGGGAGCTGGCGCGGGGCGGGCAGGTCTACTACGTGTACAACCGGGTCAATTCGATCGTCGAGATCACGAACCGGATCGCGGCGCTCGTCCCGCAGGCGCAGGTCGCGTTTGCACATGGTCAGATGAAGGAGCATGAGCTGGAAAAGATCATGTTTGATTTTATCAACGGGGACATTGATGTACTTGTCACGACGACGATCATAGAGACCGGACTGGATATTTCCAATGCGAATACGATGATCATCCACGATGCTGACAATATGGGCTTATCCCAGCTCTATCAGCTGCGTGGCCGTGTCGGACGGTCAAACCGGACGGCGTATGCCTTTTTGATGTACCGCAGAAACAAGATGCTCAAAGAGATCGCAGAGAAGCGTCTGGCGGCGATCCGGGAATTTACGGAGCTCGGCAGCGGCTTCAAGATCGCGATTCGGGATCTGGAGCTGCGCGGTGCGGGCAATCTGCTCGGAAGTGAGCAGCATGGACATATGGAGGCCGTCGGTTATGATCTTTACTGTAAGCTGCTCAACGAGTCCGTCAAAGAGGTGCAGGGCATTTCGACGGTCAAAGAGGATTACAATACAGAAATTGATCTGGATATTGACGCATTTATTCCGGAACGGTATATCCGCAACGAGATGCAGAAGCTCGATATTTACAAGCGGATTTCCGGAATCCAGAATGAAGAGGAATACGATGACATGCTCGAGGAGCTGATGGATCGCTTCGGAGAGCCGCCGAAGGCCGTGCAGAATCTCCTGCTCGTCTCGAGGCTGCGCGCACAGGCACATGACCTCTATCTGACGGAGGTGACGCAGAAGGGCGAGGAGATCCGGATGGTTCTGTACGAGAAGGCACAGATCAATACGGCGGGCATCGACGGCCTGTTGAAGCAGTATCGTGGGCGGTTGAAATTCACCATTGATAAGAATCCGTATTTCCTTTACACCAGACAGAAAAAGGGCGGCCGGGAAGTCGACAACGTGCTCGATACCGTCCGGGATCTGCTCGCGGATATGGAACGGCAGCTGGCGTGACGGAAGGATGGATCGTTTTCATTTCCTCTGGACAGAGTATGAATTTGCAGAATCTGGTATTTTTGCAAAAATGCAGGTGAAAAGTTTGTGAAAACCGGAAAAAGCGTTGCGGGATTTCGTAAATCAGTTTATAATGAAACAATGGATCTGCGGGGCGCAGAGAGTCCCGTGGAAATTTGCTGTCCGCTTTTGGAAAAGGGGATATTAATGAAACAGATGTCAGGCGGCAGCAGTATCAGGAGGATGGGTATGAAGAACAGATTAAAAAAACTGGCAGTCATCGGATTGAGCGCCTGCCTTATGCTTGGCACACTTTCCGGCTGCTCGAAGAAAGAGACGTTTCAGGCAGATGCGGCTGCGATTACCGTAAACGGGGATGAGATCTCGGCAGGACTTGTGAAGTTTGCGACACATTATTCACAGGCGCTGATGGAGAGTATGTATAAGATGTATATGGGCGTCGAGGATCCGATGGATTCTGATATTTATGGAAATGGATCGACGCTTGGCTCCATGATCAAGGATGACGTTGTCTCCACCCTGGAGCGCCTTGTGCTGGCAGAGCAGAAGATGGGCGACTACAATGTGGAGCTGACGGATGACGAGAAGGCAGCTGTGACCGAGGCAGCGACCAAATTTATGGATGAGAACGGGGAAGAGGTGCTGAATCAGATGGGGGCGACCCAGGAGGTCGTAGAGCGTTATCTGACCCTTCGTCTGATCCAGTCGAAGATGGAGCCGCAGATGTCCGCAGATGTAGATACTGAGGTATCAGACGATGAGGCGGCACAGCGCAAGATCCGTTACACCCTGTTCCGTGCAGAGACCGAGGCAGAGACAGAGTCCGAGACCGGTACCGAGGCAGAGAGCAGCAGCGAAGAGACGACCGAGGCGGTCTCTGAGGCAGGCACCGAGGGTGAGACATCGGTAGAGACCGAAGCAGAGACAGCAGCGATGACGGAGGAGCAGACCGTAAAGACGAAGTCTTCCGCAGAGACGGAGACTGCATCGGAAGCAGCAAGCGAGGCGGATGAGACCGAGAACGGTTCAGAAGCGGCAACCGAGGCAGCTGAGACTGAAACAGAGACAGAGATGGAGACCGAAGATCCGGCTATGGTGGCGGCGAAAGAAGAAGCGCTGGCAAAGGCTGAGGATCTGATCGCAAAAGTAAAGGGCGGCGAGGATTTTGAGACTGCTTCCGCAGAAGTCGATGAGAATGCGACCTGCTCGACCCTGACCTTTGGAAGTGACAGTACGAGCGTCGTAGAAGGTCTGATCACCGCGACCGAGGGACTGGATGACGGTACCTTAGTCGAGACACCGATTGAGATCGACAGCGGTTACTATGTAGCGCAGGTCATCTCAAAGCTTGACCGCGAAGCGACTGACAAGCAGAAGGAGACAATCGTTGAGCAGCGCAAGTCCGACCGGATCAGTGAGCTCTATACCGAGTGGAAGGATGCGGCAGAGATCACAGAGGACAGCGATATTCTGGCGCAGATCACCTTCGACTTCTCTCTGACGCAGGAGACGGAGGCGTCCACGGAGGCGACGACAGAAGCAGCGACCGAGGCAGGAAGCGAATCTGCAACGGAAGCAGCAACTGAGGCCGGATCGGAAGTGACTACAGAGAAAGCAACCGAAGCGGCTGAAAGCGAATCCGAGACGGCAGCTGAGACCGAAAGCGAATCTGAGACAGCCGCAGCGAAGTAAACAGAGTGAAAAAATAGAATCGAAAAGTTGACATCCCCCGGCGGTGTGAGAGCACGTGGCCGGGGGATGTTTTCAACTTATAAAGGAGGATTATGCAGGAGAATAAAGCCATAGACATCGCGCAGGAAGATCTGGACCGCCTGGGTCTTCTGATCGAGCAGGGGCAGTTTGAGCTGCTGCTTCCAGAAGCATGGAAGGATGCAGACGTGCGGCTCGTCTATCTGATGAACGATGCGGTGGAGAGCTTTCTGGTATTTCAGAATGCACGGATGAGCGGAACTTATCAGGCAGAATTTGACGGAGAGCTCTCGGCGGCTCTGGCAACAGAGGACAACGGCTATGTGCTGGCAGTTCATCAGGGGGCGAATGCGTTTACCTTATTTTTTACGGGAATGACGCTGGAAGTGCATTTGTTTGACTATGGACATACCGGGCATTTCTGGGTGAAGGGATATGAATATCTGCGACAGCTGGAATACCGTCTGGCGATTCTGCATGACAAGCTGGAATACCTTGGTGAGGAATATTGCAATGAGGAAGAACGTCAGCTTGCGGCACTGGCAGAGTTTCCGCCGCTGAATTACTGCTGCTATCCGGCAGTTCCGAAGAAATATCAGACGATCACAGAGCCGGACTGGGAACCATCCGAAAAAGCTTTGCAGGTGATAGACGGGCTGGCAGCCGAGGTTGGCGATGCGTCGTTTCTGCGGGCATTAGAGCGATATCGTAGACATCCGGGAAAATATAGGGCGAAGAAGCTTGGACGGATGCTGCATCGCTCGCGGCATGCAGCAGTCGTGGATTTACTTGCAAAGCGACTGGAAGAGGCTTCCGCTGTGTATGAAAAGCGTAGATTTTCTTCCGAGGAAGAGGAGAAAATGCGGCGATTGCGCAGGAAAGCGGAGGAGCGTTGCCAAGAGCTGCGTGACCAGGATCTGCGTTGTGAGATCGTGGAGGAAGAGCCATTTGTCTATGCGCGGGATTCGATTGAGTATCAAGTATATGTCATGGTATGGCGGAGGCGTGGATGGAACCGGGTTGTGCGGGTAGAAGAGATAAAAGAAAAATAAAAAACCTGCAGGCAGAATCGGAACATCGATCTGTCTGCAGGTTTTTACTGTCAGTTGCGGCGCTTCTCATAGTCTTTCAGGGAGTCGATCGCCTCTTTGGACATCGGGAGAAGGGCGATCAGATTGAAGATCGTCATCAGCCCCACGCCGACATCTCCAAGATCCCAGACGAAGGTATAGGCGGCGAGGCCGCCGATAAACAGCATGACGAGTGCCAGCAGCTTATAGGCGGTCTGTGCGCTCCAGCGGTCACCGAACAGATAGGCGACATTGGACCGGGCATAAAAAAGAATGCCAATGAAGGTAGAAAAACTGAACATCCACAAGATCAGGGCGATAAAGATGACACCGATCTGGCCAAAATAGCTGTACATGGCAGTTTGAAGCAAGTCCATGCCCTGCAGACCGCCGACGAGCTCCTGTGGTGCGAGCAGCATGACCATTGCTGTGCAGGTACACAGCAGTGTATCGATGAAGACACCGAATGCCTGCGTCAGACCGACGCGCGCCGGATGGGGTGTCTCGGCGGTCGCTGCCGCGCATGGCGCAGAGCCGCTTCCGGCTTCATTGGAGAAGAGGCCACGCTTGACGCCGTTCATCAGGACCGCACCAAATCCACAGGCGACGGCCTGCCGAAATCCGAATGCCTCTGAGAAAATGCGGTAGCAGACATCCCCAAGCTGGCTGGCATGCGTAACAATGAGCCAGAGTGTGATCAGCACATAGATACCAGACATGATCGGCACGATGACATCCAGTACCTTTACCGTCGCATTTTTCCGAAGCACGATCACAGCTGCGAGCAGTACGAGTGCAGTCGTGGATACGAGCGGCGGGATATGGAAGGCATTTTTTAAGGAGGATGATACGGAATTTCCGATGACCTGACTGACACCGCACCAGCAGATCAGTCCGGAGAGGGCGAATAAAATCGCGAGCAGACTTTTACGGGGCTTTCTGTTGCGTCTGGCGTTGATCCAGTCATGGATGTAATAGGCGGGACCTCCGCGGTATCCGCCGTAGAGCGGATCCTCCTGTTTGTGAAGCTGGGCGAGCGTGGATTCCACAAAAGAGGTCGCAGAACCGATCAGGGCTGTCACCCACATCCAGAAAATGGCGCCCGCGCCACCGGCAGAGATCGCGGCCACGACACCGACGAGATTGCCCATGCCGACCCGTGTGGCAGTGGAGACGATCAGAGCCTGAAGGGCCGAGAGTTCTTCGGATTTACGGGCCTGTTTAGAATCATCCGGGTCTGCAGAGCCGGTGATGAGACGTACCATATCAGGAAGCAGACGAAGCTGCAGGCCACGGGTGCGCACGGTAAAGTAAATGCCTGCAGGGATAAGCAGCAGCGCAAGAAGTGGCAGCTGAAGTGTTCCGCCGGGAAGCGGGAGGCGGATCCAGTCGCCCCAGAGAAAATAATATACCTGTTCAATACAATGGATGATAAAAGTCATAAGTCCCCCTATCTGTGGGCAGCTCTTCGATGGCTGCGCAGTATACGAACCAGTATATAATAAAAATGGTCATTTGTAAAACAGGAGTCTTCTTTTTTGGACTGTTGAAAAGTGATTTGGAAAATTGCTGTACAGAGCAAAAAAAGAGTGGTAAAATACGGGAAATGCGGAAAATATTCCGCCTGATACGGACAGAAAAAGAGGGACGGAAGATGAAAAATCCATTGCGATACCAATTGACAGAGTATGACTGCGGACCGGCGAGCATGCTCAATGCGATCAGTTACCTCTTCGAGCGGAAAGACATTCCGCCGGAGGTGATCCGGAATATTATGCTGTATTGTCTGGACTGTCACAGCAAAGAAGGAGTTCCGGGAAAACGCGGAACCTCCAGGGCGGCAATGGCCTTTTTATGTAACTGGCTGAATGAATACGGAGAGCTGGGACTGCTGCCCGTATCCGGTGAGCATATTACCGGCAGTGGCGTCTGTATCGGTGCGGAAAGCCGGATCAATTATGCACTCTGCCACGGCGGAGTGGCTGTCGTGCGCCTGTATCTGGACGAGCCACATTATGTGCTCATGACCGGGACGGAGAAAGATGCGATCCGGCTGTTTGATCCATACTGGCTGGACCATTTACCGAAGGAAGATATCCTGATTATTGAGGATCATCCAAGAGAATATAACCGTATCGTACCGGTGAAGTATTTCAACAGCGAATCCATGGATGTCTATGCACTTGGGCCAAAAGAAGAGCGGGAAGCTGTGATTCTCTACAACCGCCGGACAAAGACCGAACCGGAAGAAGTGATCGAGTATTTTATCTAGCGGGAAAAAGCACGTTACTGTTTCAATCTGAGATGAAATAAAAAGCCTTCGCATACACTGTAAAAACAGCGTCTTCGGAGGCTTTTTTGTGAAGGATTATATCGAAGAGCGTGCAACAGAAATCGCGTATTACATCATCGAGACAGGGGCAACCGTGCGGCAGACAGCACGGAAATTTGGAGTAAGCAAATCTACGGTACACAAGGATATCACAGAGCGACTGACCGAGATCAATCCGGCGCTGGCAGCAGAGGCCGGGAAGGTGCTGGCGGTCAATAAGGCAGAGCGGCATATTCGCGGTGGACTGGCTACGAGAGAAAAGTATCTCCACCGGAAAGAGGCAGCGTGCAGCGGTTGACAGGAGATGGGCCGTGTGATAAAACACTTTTAGTTAGCAATACGGGAAGGAGTTTGGAATATGCCAGAGAGAAAAATGAAAAGAGTTGCGGATTCGCTGACGGAGCAGTCGCATCTGCTTATGCCAAAGTGCCTGAACGCGGCGGGATATCTGTTCGGTGGACAGCTGCTTGCGTGGATTGATGAGACGGCAGGGATCGTTGCAAAGCGTCACGCGGAGATGAATGTCGTGACGGTAGCGGTTGACAATATGTATTTTAAGACAGGGGCCAGAGTGGACGATACGATCGTGCTGATTGGCCGTCTGACGCACGTGGGCCGTTCTTCGATGGAGGTGCGGATCGATACCTACGCCGAGTCATTAAGTGGTGTGCGGACGATGATCAACCGGGCCTATTTTGTCATGGTCGGTACGGACGACCACCAGCATCCACAGGAAGTGCCGGGGCTGATCGTAGAAGGCGTGACGCAGCAGATCGAATGGGAGGCCGGGCAGAAGCGTGCCGAGCTTCGAAAAGTACGCAGACAGGAAGGATTTTAGAGAACAGAAATGAAATGTCAGGAATACCAGAAATTACAACATGAATTTGCACCGGTCTATGACGCGGACAGCAGAATATTGATTCTCGGAAGCTTTCCATCGGTGAAATCACGGGAACAGCAGTTTTTCTATGGACATCCGCAGAACCGTTTCTGGAAAGTGATCGCGGAGTTGACAAACTGGCCGCTGCCGCAGACGATTGAAGAGAAAAAACAGATGCTACTGTCCAATCATATCGCTGTATGGGATGTGATTGCGGAGTGTGAGATTATTGGATCCAGTGACAGTAGCATCCGGAATGTTGTACCAAACGATTTGCATCAGATTCTGGATGTGGCAAAGATTCAGCATATTTATACAAATGGCGGAACTGCAAAGCGCCTGTATGAAAAATTCCAGAAGGATCTGGAGATCCCGATGACCGGCCTGCCGTCCACGAGTCCTGCAAATGCGGCGTTTACGATGGATCGGCTGCTGGAGAAGTGGAAAGTGATACGTCCATACTTCCACTGCGAAAGCCCTCGAGATCCAGTGTGATATAAAGGAAGCCAAGGCGTTTCATTTCCGCCACGATTTCTTCGCTCTTTGCGAGCAGATCTGAAAAAGAAGTGCGGTCGACCTCGATCCGGAGGATCGGGTCATGGTAGCGCAGACGCACGTTGTAAAAGCCCATCTGTCGGATAAACTCTTCGCCTTCGTGAATGGTTGCCAGCAGCTTCCGATCCAGAAATGCGCCGTAAGGAAGCCGTGTAGCCAGACATGGAGCAGACGGCATGGAGGCAGTCGGGAGTGAGAGTGCGGCGGACAGTTCCCGAATGCGCTGCTTTGTGAAGCCAAGCTCCCGGAGCGGGCTGTGGATGCCGAGTTCCTGTAAAACGAGCATGCCGGGACGGTACTGCTTTTCATCGTCCTTATTCGTTCCGTCACAGACTGCCATGCGGCCGTTGGCATGCGCCAGCTGCTGCAGCTGGGTGAAGAGCAGATGCTTGCACAGGTAGCAGCGGTTGGTGGGATTTTGCAGAATCTGTGGATCCTGAAACTCATCTACATGGATGACGGTACATTCGGCACCGAGTTTTTTCGCCATGGCAACGGCAGTCTCGATCTCAGAGTGCGGGTGCAGCTCTGTCTCAAGGATGACGGCAAGTACCGGCCGGGAGGAGACTTCGCAGGCCGCCTTCAGCAGTAGGGTGCTGTCTACCCCACCGGAATATGCGATGGCGATTCCTTGGGCGTCCAGTGCCTGAAAATAGTCTGTGAGACGTGTATAGTCCTGTGCGAGTTCGGGAGAAAGTGTATGTGACATTTTGGGATGATCCTTTCAATATTGTAATTCAGCGAATTTATTGCTAGTTTAGCGCATGATCCATAAAATCTATAACTGATTTAACCGAATCAAGCAAGTCCCCTGCTTCGATTGTGAAAAACAATAAGTAGCAGGGAAGACTTGCTTTTAAAGTTGCTCGTTTATGAAAAGCTGGCATCGTAACAGACAGGCCGAATCACACATGCGGATTTTCACGTGCATATGCCTGGATCATATTATACATTTCTGTGAAGCCGGTTCCGCTCTGCTTGGCCAGACGGCTGACGCTGTCATTTTCCGGATAATAATAGGTATCACTTCCATACGTGCAGCATTTGACATCAGCCATGCCCCACGGCGTTTCCAGTGCAAAAATTTTCCGCGGAAGCTTGGTGCGCTGCATTTCCTGAATGCGGATACCGATCGTCGTCGTATTGCGGAAAATGATCGACTCCATTTCCGTGCGCTGCTCTGGATTACACAGTACTTTGAGCAGGCAGGCCGGGCGGTTCTTTTTCATATAGATCGGGATGCAGAACGCGTCAAGTGCGCCGGCATCGAGCAGCTGCTGCATCGTATAGGAGAGTGCTTCTCCGCTGCAGTCATCAATGTTCGTTTCGAGAGACAGAATGGTATCATGCGTGTCTTTCGAGAGTGGCTGAAGCAGCATTGCGCGCAGCAGCCCGGTCGCAGCATAATCCCGCTTCCCTGCGCCAAATCCCATGCGTCGGATCCGAAATTCCTTTGGAAGCGTAGCAGTGGTTCGGACGGCAGCGGCGATGGCCGCGCCGGTCGGTGTGACGAGCTCACCTTCGATATCCGAGATATTTAAAGTCAGGTCATTCTGCATGGCAATCGCAGTGACGGCAGGTACCGGAACCGGGATCAGTCCGTGCTGACAGCGGATCTGTCCTTTGCCGTCGGTCAGCGGAGAGACGACGATGCCAGCCGGAGAGAGATTGTCGATGCAGACCGCGACAGCTGCGATATCGACGATCGAGTCGACTGCGCCGACCTCATGGAAATGAATCTCATCCAACGTTTTGCCATGTACAGTCGCTTCTGCTTCGGCAAGGATCTGGAAAATTTTCAGCGCCAGATCTTTTGCCCCGGATGTAAGCTGACTGGCCTGTATGATTTTGGTGATATCATTTAAATTGCGGGCATCGTGATGGTGGTGATGAGCGTGCTCGTGATGCGGCTCAACGGATCCGTGAGCATGTTCATGGGTTTCTGCTGTTTCCGGATGGTATTCCGCGTGAGCATGGCTATGTGTGTGCTCCTCGGACAGATCATGTTCATGGGTGTGTGCTTCTGTCGTGTCATGATCGTGCTCATGCCCGTGCAGGTATTCCATGTCATGGTCGTGGTTGTCGTGTTCGAGGATGACATTGAAGTCGCATGCGCGGATGCCGGACTTGTAGACATCTTTGATTTCTATCGAGTATCCGGTCAGCGGAAGGCTGGCAAGCGCGTCCAGCAGCACCTGATGGTCTGCGCCCAGATCAAGAAGGGCCGCCACGGTCATATCGCCGCTGATGCCGGAATTGCATTCAAGATAAAGAATTGGATGATTCATATTGGGAGATACTCCTTTCCAAGGTAAGTGGTAATAAATCTATCGATCGTTTTTTGTATATTTTAAGTAACAAATAAAATCTTCGGTTATCTCTGCTCCAAGAGTATTTTTTAACATACTTTAGAAATCATAACATAAAAATGAGAAAATTAACAGGGAAAGTGCGTGCGGAACCTGCAAAAATCCGGAAATAACGGCTTGTCAGTCCGGAAAAAGTACACTATAATGTATCTATTACCCAATATTAACATAAATACAGAATGGAGAAAATCATGAAGAGAGAAACAGTTGTGGTCCTCGACTTTGGTGGTCAGTACAATCAGCTGATCGCAAGACGTGTCAGAGAGTGCAATGTGTATTGTGAGATTTATTCTTACAAGACAGACTTTGAAAAGATTAAGGCGCTCCAGCCAAAGGGAATTATCTTTACCGGCGGCCCGAACAGCTGCTATGAGCCGGGCGCACCGACTTATACGAAAGAAATTTTTGAACTGGGCGTACCGATCCTTGGTATTTGTTACGGATCGCAGCTGATGATGCACCTGCTCGGCGGCAAGGTAGAAAAAGCACCGGTGCGTGAGTATGGAAAGATCGAAGTGACGACAGACCGTACCTCCGATCTGTTTGCGGATGTTTCAGAAAAGACGATCTGCTGGATGAGCCACAATGATTATATTTCCCAGATGGCTCCGGGCTTCCGTACGATTGCATACACCGATAATTGTCCGTACGCAGCCATGGAGAATACCGAAAAGAAGCTGTATGCGACGCAGTTCCATCCAGAGGTGCTGCACACGCAGGAGGGACAGAAGATGCTTTCGAACTTCGTGTTCCGTGTCTGTGGCTGTGCAGGTGACTGGAAGATGGATTCCTTCGTAGAGCAGTCCATCCGCCAGATCCGTGAGAAGGTCGGTGATGGCAAGGTGCTGTGCGCACTGTCCGGTGGCGTCGATTCTTCCGTTGCAGCAGTCCTTCTTTCCAAGGCAGTCGGCAATCAGCTGACCTGCGTATTTGTCGATCATGGCCTTCTGCGGAAAAACGAGGGCGATGAGGTCGAGGCAGTCTTTGGTCCGGATGGCCCATATGATCTGAATTTTATCCGCGTAAATGCGCAGGAGCGTTTCTACAGCAAGCTTGCAGGCGTGACCGAGCCGGAGAAAAAGCGCAAGATTATCGGAGAAGAATTCATCCGTGTATTTGAGGAAGAGGCGAAGAAAATCGGAGCGGTAGACTTCCTCGTACAGGGTACGATTTATCCGGACGTCGTAGAGAGCGGCGTCGGCGGAGAGTCCACGGTCATCAAGTCTCACCACAACGTCGGAGGACTTCCGGATTACGTTGATTTTAAGGAGATTATCGAGCCGCTGCGCGATCTGTTCAAGGACGAAGTGCGTAAGGCAGGTCTTGAGCTTGGCATTCCGGATTATCTTGTGTTCCGTCAGCCGTTCCCGGGACCGGGCCTTGGTATCCGCATCATCGGAGCCATCACACCGGAAAAGGTACAGATGGTACAGGATGCAGATGCCATCTGGCGTGAAGAGATCGCCGCGGCAGGCTGGGATAAGAAAGTCAACCAGTACTTTGCAGCCCTTACGAATATGCAGTCCGTCGGTGTCATGGGTGACGAGCGTACCTACGACTACGCGATTGCACTGCGTGCCGTGACTACCACCGACTTCATGACCGCCGAGAGCGCCGAGATCCCATGGGAGATCATCGGCAAGACCACCAGCCGCATCGTCAACGAAGTTAAGCACATCAACCGAGTTTTATACGACTGTACTGGCAAGCCCCCTGCGACGATCGAATTCGAGTAGCGGACAAAATTGCGAAAAAGCCCATAAATAAAGGCTTTATGGGGTGTCTGGATGTTCCGGTGGAGTGCAAATGGAGTGAAAATATATTTTTTTCCTTTGTTTTCATTCCGGAGTTATCCAAAGTTTTCGCAAAAAGTAACCATGCTCAGAAAATATAATTAGCGTGAATAAAGAACAGTTTGTTTTGATGGAAATATTTT
>JAQXGF010000032.1 GCA_029006155.1 Lachnospiraceae bacterium | reverse complement strand
CCTTTTTTTATATCAAGATCCACTCCGTGAAGGATCTCTTTTTCTTCTACATTTACCCGCAGCCCATTGATCTGCAATAATGTCTCTGCCATCGTATCCTCCGTTCTGCAGCCCCGGCCATCGCCGAATCCTGCTCTCTTCTAATTCCCAGTAGTTTACTGTGATTTCATTATAAAGCTTCCCACTCAAACAGGCAAGCTGTAATTCCGACAAATTTACTGGGAATTAAAAGCACAATTGTGGGCAGAATAACAAAAAGCTATGATACCGGTTCCTTTGCGAAACCTCGTATCATAGCTTTCTTTTTTATTTTTCTTATACCAGATGGCATGCTACCTTCCGTCCATCCACTTCACGCAGTGCAGGCTCTTCCGCCTGGCAGCGGTCGGTCGCATATGGGCAGCGGGTGTGGAACCGACAGCCCTGAGGCGGGTTGATCGGGCTCGGCAGCTCGCCCTGCAGCAGCTGTTTTTCTTCGCCACGCAGATGTGGATCTGCGATCGGGATCGCATTCATCAGGAATTTTGTGTACGGGTGCAGCGGCTTTTTGTAGATCTGCTCGGAGTCTCCGATCTCACAGATCTTTCCAAGGAACATGACACAGACACGGTTCGAGATAAAACGGACGACCGAAAGGTCATGGCTGATGAACAAGTACGTCAGCCCATAATTGGCCTGAATATCTTTGAGCAGATTCAGCACCTGGCTCTGTACCGATACGTCCAGTGCAGATACCGGCTCATCACAGATGACGAGCGACGGGCGCAGCGCGATCGCTCTCGCGATACCGATACGCTGACGCTGTCCACCGGAGAACTGATGCGGATACCGATAAAGGAAGTCTCTCGGTACACCGACCGCATCCATCAGCTCCAGCACACGCTTTGTCAGTGCTTCCTTGCTCTCGCAGATCTTGTACGTACGAAGCGGCTCGGCAATGATGTCATGCACATTCATACGCGGGTCAAGGGATGCATACGGATCCTGAAAGATCATCTGCATCTGTCTGCGGTATGGCGCAAATTCTGCCGGCTTCATGTCGGAAATATCCGTTCCCTTATAAAATACCTTGCCACTCGTCGGCTTATGCAGCTGGATCAGTGTCCGGCCAAGTGTCGACTTGCCACAGCCGCTCTCGCCTACCAGCGCGAGACATTCTCCTTCATAAATTTCCAGATTGATATCTGAAACTGCATGCACACTGCGCTTCCGGTCTACCGGGAATTCCTTTACCAGATGCTCACAGCGGAGCAGCTCTTTTTGTTCCTTACTCATTGGACACCTTCCCTTCCCCGGTCAAAAAGCAGCGCACAGCATGCCCTCCGCCCAGATCGTATAATTCCGGTTTTTTCGTTTTACATACTTCCTTTGCCTCACTGCAACGCCCGCAGAAGGCGCAGCCAGCCGGAAGATGCATCAGATTCGGCACGACACCCGGAATTGTAGAAAGCCGGTCGGTCAGCTGATCCAGATGAATGATGGAGGCCAGAAGCCCCTTTGTGTACGGATGGGTCGGATGGTCAAAGAGCGTAAATACATCGCCCTGCTCCACGATCTTGCCCGCGTACATGACATATACATAATCGCACATCTGCGCGATGACGCCAAGGTTGTGGGAGATCAGAAGACAGCTCATGCCCGTCGTATCACAGAGCTGCTTGATCAGCTTCAGGATCTGCGCCTCGATCGTCACGTCCAGCGCAGTCGTCGGCTCATCGGCAATCATCAGCTTCGGACGGCAGACCATCGCCATCGCGATCATGACACGCTGACGCAGTCCTCCGGAAAGCTCATGCGGATAGCACTCGTACCGCTTTTCCGGCTCACTGATGCCGACCTGCTGAAATACTTCCAGCACACGCTTTTTCGCTTCTTCTTTGGAGATCTTCTGATGAATCAGGATCGCCTCGCGCACCTGTTTGCCGACCTTTACGACCGGATTCAGGCTCGTCATCGGCTCCTGAAAAATCATGCTGACGTCCTCACCGCGCACCTTGCGCTTCTCTCTCGCGGAGAGCTTCGCCAGATCGCGTCCCTCCAGCAGAATCTCTCCGTCTACCACACGGCCCGGATATTTCAGCAGATCCATGATTGACTTTGCAGTCATGCTCTTACCGCATCCGCTCTCGCCTACGATCCCGACGATTTTTCCCTTCGGCACACGGATCGACACATCGTCAACCGCCGGAGAGACACCCTTTCTCGTGAAAAAGTAGGATTTTAAATGATTAATTTCCAGTAACATTTCATCCATGTCAGCCCCTCCTTATGAATTCTTCAAATGTGGATCCAGTACATCCCGCAGGCCATCGCCGAGGAAATTGAATGCCAGCACAACCAGCATGATCGCTGCACTCGGTGCAAGGCTGATCCACGGTGCATTGTAAAGGTATGTTCTTCCCATATTTACCATCAGACCCCAGGAAGAATTCGGGAGCTGTACGCCGATACCAAGGAAACTTAAGGAGCTCTCCGAGAGAATCGCGGACGGTACATTCAGTGTAAACATAACGATCAGGGACGGAATGCAGTTCGGTAAAATGTGGCGCATGATGATGACAAAATCCTTCACGCCCATACTGCGGGCCGCCTCCACATACTCTGCCTCACGTAAGGAGAGTGTCTCCGAGCGGACGACACGCGCGACACTTGCCCAGTTCGTGACTGCCAGTGCGATAAAGATACTCGTAATGCCATCGCCAAGCGTATACATGATGACCATCGCAAGCAGCAGAGACGGGAAAGACAGTACCACGTCTGCCAGACGCATGATCACAGAGTCTACCAGCCCTCCGACGTAGCCGCTGACCATGCCGAGCATGACTCCGATCAGCATGGAAACGACCGTCGGAATGATGCCGACTGCCATCGATACGCGCGCACCATAGAGCAGACGCGTGAAGACATCACGTCCGAGTTCATCCGTTCCGAGTAAATGCTTTGCGGACGGAGCAGCCAGACGGGCCAGAAGATCCTGCTCATCAAAGCTGTACGGCGTGATCACCGGCGCTAAAACTGCCAGAATTAAAAACAGTAAAATCAGGATTGCAGAAAAGACCGCGAGCTTATTATTCGCTGCCATCCGCTTCATTTTGTCGAGAAACGTATCGCTCTCGCCAAGCTGTGCTGCCAGTGCCTCCTGCTCTGCAGCTGCTTCGGTATTTACTTCGCGCTTCATGCTCACGCCCCCTTTCTGATTCTCGGATCCAGGACTGAATACAGACAGTCTGCGATCAGGTTACCTAAAATGACCAGTACCGTCGTAAAGAGCACGGTACCCTGCAGCAGCGGAATATCACGGCTCGAAATCGCGTCAACCGCAAGCCGTCCGATACCGTTGATGGAAAAGATCGTCTCGGTGATGACCGCTCCGGAGAGCAGGCTCGAGATCTGGATCGCCATCATTGTGATGACCGGGAGCATCGCATTTCGCAGTGCATGCAGCAGAATCACAGCCGCTCTGCCAAGTCCTTTTGCCTTTGCCGTATCGATGTAATCCTCCTGCAACACTTCCACGAGTGTCGAACGGGTCAGACGCGCGATACTGCCTGCACTGTTCCATCCAAGGGCGATCGCCGGTAAAATAAATCCGGTCCAGTTTTTGACACCGGAGATATCGACCCATTTCAGCTTATACGCAATAAAATACTGCAGCAGCATCGCTACCATGAATACCGGGATCGATACGCCGAGCAGGGAAAAGCCCATAAACAGACGGTCGAGAATGCCATCCTTCTTGACTGCCGCAATGATGCCACAGACAATACCGAGCACCCACGCAAATACAGCGGCCATGACCGCCAGAATAACGGTATTCGGAAATGCAACGGCTAAAAGCTCCGTGACCGGCTTATTGAGCTTGTAGCTCGTGCCGAAATTTCCAGTACAAATATCCTTTATGTAGTAGAGAAACTGAATGTAAAACGGCTTATCCAGATTCATTTCCTTCGTCAGACGCTCGATCGTCTCCGCCTTTGCATGCTCGCCCATCATCGTCGAGATCGCATCTCCCGGAACGATGTGCAGCAGGACAAAAATTGCCAGAGATACGCAGAACAGGACGATCAGTGTCTGCAGCACTCTTCTTCCTATATTTTTTAACATATACTTCCTTTCTGTGACAGATCGTGCACTCTTGAGAAAAACATCCGGCCCGCAGTCAGGCTGCCTTTCCCAAAAATACACGACGCACCTGCATAGTTCTTTTCATTCAGGAAGGGCTGCCGCAAATTTGCGGCAACCCTTCGCACTCTGCATCGTTACATTACTATTCTATTTCATGACTACGTCCTTGATGAAGATATCGCTGTAGCCTGCCCAGTGCGGCTGGAAGCTCTCGATATCATCGCCAACTGCAAAGTAGTGGCTCAGTGCAAAGAACGGTACCCATGCATAATCCTCATGGACGATCTTTTCTTCCAGTGCCTGATACTCTGCATAACGCTCATCATCATCCATAATGGACGGAGCGGCACCTACACGCGCGATGACGTCGGTATCCTTATAATTGTTGGAACGCAGCTTTACATTTGCTTCGCTTCCGAAGAAAGTGCCCATGATATTTGCCGGATCGTTGTAATCCAGTGTCCAGGTACCGATGAAGGAATCCATCTCGCCTGAGTTTCTCGTGTCCAGCCAGCTTGCCTGATCATAAGTCTTGATATCTGCGGTAATGCCTACCTCTGCGAGCTGCTGCTGAATGATCTGGTAGGTCATCTGTGTGTTGGACTTGGAAGAAGAATCCATCGCCAGCTCAAAGGTAATCTCGCCATCCTTGTAGCCTGCATCCTCCAGAAGCTTCTTTGCTCCTTCCGGATCATAGGTGATCTCCGTTGCATTGTCATTGTGTCCAAGTACACCTTCCGGGATGATGGAATTTTCCAGATGGCCTCTTCCATCGTATACGGAATCCAGAATCGCCTGACGGTCGATCGACATCTGAATTGCCTGACGGACAACCGGATCAGAGAGATAATCGCTGTCCTCATTCATATTCAGATAAGTAAGAGCCAGACGGTCTTTGTGTACAAGCTTATCTGCGTACTGTGTCTCATAGATAGAAGAAACGATGGAGGAATCCTGGAAATCCAGATCCAGAATATCCAGCTCGCCATTCTGATACATCAGATTCTGGGACGATGCATCCGGAATGATATGGATGATGCATTTGTCTACGTCCGGAGCCTCACCCCAGTAGTACTCGTTCCGCTCCAGTGTCACGTGGTCGTTGTTCACCCACTCGGTTACTTTGTACGGGCCGGTACCTACGGTCTCTTCCGGATCGATTCCGTAATTGGTTGCATTCTCACAGGTCGTCTTGTCGATGATACCCATAACTGCAGAAGTCAACTCTGACACAAAGCCTGCATTTGCCTTCACCAGCGTCATGCTGATCTGATAGTCGCCGTCGATCTTAATTCCGGAAATGGTGTCTGCCTTTCCATCCATATAGTCCTGCGCGCCTACGACTTCAAGCGGAATATCGGAATTCATCGAATCCTGAGCAAGCAGATGCATAAAGGTATACTCCACATCCTCTGCGGTGAAATCCTCGCCATTGCTGAACTTTACGCCCTCTCTTAAGGTGAAAGTATAGGTCAGACCATCGTCACTTACCGTATAGTCGGTGCACAGGCTGTTTACGATTTCGCTGCTTCCGTCCTCGAGAACATGGATATCGAAAAGACGGTCGCAAAAGTTCATCGGTGCCATGTAGTCGTTGGTCGTTGATTTTACGTCTAATGTCGTAATATCCGCATTTAATGCGACATCCAGTACCTTACCGTCTGCCTCCTCAGCCATTACCGGCAGGCCAGCTGCAACGGTGCATGCCACCAACAGTCCACTGATCAATCTCTTTTTCATACTCTGCTCCTCCTTGATATGATTGCAAGAATCCAGTTTCCGTCTTATCCGGCTGTACGAAAAAACGCAGCCGCGATCGGAACGGCTGCGCAAAATGTTTTCTCGGAAACATGCCTTTCATAAAGAACTGCGCTCCGCACCGCTGTGCGACAGTCAGACAGATTTTATCTGCCAAACCAGCAAAAAAAGCCTTACAGAAGCCCCTTTGCTTCGGCGCCAACCCCTGTCATTTATCCGTCGGCCTGTAATACCTGGATCGAACAAAATACTCTTTGTCTGGCGCTCCTCAGATTCTTATTGGCGTTAATTATACGCCCATTCTCCGGGTAAATCAAGCGGTTTCTTCCCATTTCCTACTGCTTGCATAGAGATTTGTCTATTTTGCTTATTTTCCGGC
>JAQXGF010000031.1 GCA_029006155.1 Lachnospiraceae bacterium | reverse complement strand
TTCCGTGTGCATTCGAAAAATGAGCAGTATTACGATGTGCCGTTTGACACGGATATGAAGAGCGGAGAGCGTCCGCCGGAGGGGATGGCGCTTGTATATTGGGATTACTATCATCTCGATGAGGACTATTACTGCAATTATATGAGGATGCACCGTGACCTGACGGACAGGGTCGTATTTGCAGGCGGCGGCTGGACGTGGAAGGGCTTTGCCCCGGATCTGAAGGTGGCGGAGGCTGTGACCGTCCCGGCATTAAATGCCTGCCGCAAAGAGCAGATTCGCGATGTGATCTATACGCTGTGGGGGGATGACAGTACGGAGACACCGCTGTTTTCCGCACTTGGGCCGGTGCTTCTGTGCGCAGAGTACGGATTTGGCGAGACGCCGGATACAGAACGCATAAAGGAGCGCTTTGAGTTTCTAACCGGCTGTGACTATGAGGTATATCAGCAGCTCGGCAGGTTTGAGGTTCTGACCGAGGGCATGAACAATAAGAAGGTCGGAAGCGATCCGGCAAAATGTCTGTTCCAGCAGGATCTGCTGCTTGGCATTTTCGACGGACAGACCGAGGGCGTACATTACGGCCCGTATTATGCGGAGATCGCAAATGCGCTTCCAGAGCAGGTAAAAGGAGGCGTCGGCTTCTGGGGCAGTGAGATGGCGAAGCTTCTGGAATACTATCACGTATTTGCGGTAGCGCTTGCAAAGAAGGCTGATATGGGACTTCGGATTCTTGAGGCATATCAGAAGAAGGATCTGGATACCTTAAAGCGGCTCGCAGAAAAAGAAATTCCGGAGCTTGCGGTCTGGGTAGAAAAATGCCGCAGATTGCGTGAGCTGATCTGGATGCGGGAAGGAAAGGTATTTGGCTGGGAGGTTCTGGACATCCGTTTCCGTGCAATGAGCGGACGTATGGAGAGTGTCTGCGAACGGATCCTTGCCTATGTAAATGGAACGATCCCATCTCTTCCGGAGCTGGAGGAGGAGCGCATCCCGGCATTTCCGGCAGCGACCGGCGAGCATCGCATGGAGGGCGGCTGGATGCCGTGGGTAAATCTGGCATCTCCGTCGCCGATGGCCTGTGGCTGGCTTCCGCAGTAAGGAGCTTTCATGCCAAAAGAGGAGCTTGTGAAAATTGCGGGGCTTTCTGTATTGTTGGTACGCAGCAGCAGAAAGACGCTTGCGGTACAGATCCGTGCAGATGGAACGGTCATTGCACGTGCACCGCTGCGTATGCCCAAGGACCGCATTCTGTGCTTTCTGTCTGAAAAGGCGTCATGGATTCGCATGCAGCAGGGGAGAATGCAGGAACGGGAAAAAATGCGGCAGCAGGCACGTATCCATCTGGATGCGGCACAGGAAAAGGAGCTTCGTGAAAGGGCAAAATCTGTGCTGGCGCAGAGAACAGCGTATTTTGCGCGGCAGATCGGTGTGACGTATGGAAGGATTACCGTGCGTGACCAGAAGACCCGCTGGGGCAGCTGCAGTCAGACCGGGAATCTGAATTTCAATTTCCGGCTGATTCTTGCACCTTTAGAAGTGTTGGACTACGTTGTTGTACACGAATTGTGTCATCGCAGGCAGATGAACCATTCTGCGCAGTTCTGGCAGGAGGTCGCGCAGGTGCTTCCGGATTACCGTAAGAGGAAGGCATGGCTTACAGAGAACGGATGGCGACTGATGGGGTGAGCTATGCCCTGCATCTGGCATAAAGTGAACGCAGATAAGCATTCCACTGCTTCAAGTGCGCGGAGCGACTGCGAATGTCCGCTTTACTAGCGGTTGTGTGTATAAAAGTATAGAAAAAGAGAAGCAGCAGGTGGCAGATATCAAGAGCGGATATCTGCCACCTTTTTTTGCGAGTAATGAGCCAGGCGGCTATGCTTGCATGGATAGTGCATCCCTGCTGCTTTGTTGCAGAGCCGTGAGGTATTTGGTTCGTCCGGCAAAGCAAAAACGCTCCGCAAGAATGCCGTGGCATTCTTGAAATGTATTTGTGTCACAGAACGTTGCTTGAAAAAGAAGAACACATATGATAACATAAAAAACAACATATTAAAGGAGTAAAACAAAAAGAGTGTTCAATAGAGTGATATCTGCGGCAGTAAATGGGATAGAGAGTAAATGCGTGCTTGTGGAGGCGGATGTGAGTGATGGACTTCCGATGTTTTCAATGGTCGGTTATCTGGCATCAGAGGTTCGGGAGGCGCAGGACCGTGTACGGACGGCACTGAGAAATTCCGGCTATGCTCTTCCGCCGAAGCATATTACGGTGAATCTGGCTCCGGGTGATATCCGAAAGTCCGGAACGCGGTTCGACCTTCCGATTGCGGCGGCAGTGATGGCTTCTTATGGTTATCTTCCGCAGAAAAGTCTGGACGGTATATTTTTTGCAGGAGAGCTGGGGCTGGACGGAAGTGTGCAGGGGATCCACGGGATTCTGAGTATGGTGATCGAGGCCCGTCGGGCAGGCTGCATTGCTTGTATGATCCCCTGGGCGAACCGGAAGGAGGGCGCTGCCGTGCAGGGGATTGCGGTATATGGCGTGCGGCATTTAAGGGAGCTGGAGGCGCATCTGAAGGCAGAGCAGAGACTGGAGAAAGTGACTATTAATATAGAAGAAAAATTTCAGAATCCGGTCAGAGCAAAGCTTTTGGACTTTGCAGATATCTGCGGGCAGCAGATGGGAAAGCGGGCGGCGGAGATTGCTGCCGCAGGGATGCACAATCTTCTCATCAGTGGCCCTCCGGGAGCCGGGAAATCAATGATCGCAAAGCGGATTCCGTCGATCCTTCCACCGCTTACGCTGGAGGAGTCTCTGGAAGTATCCGGGATCCACAGCATTGCAGGCACACTTCCGGAGGACGGGATATTGACGGAGCGCCCGTTTCGGATGCCACACCACACGATCTCGGCGGTCGCGCTGACCGGCGGCGGGGCAGTGCCACGTCCCGGGGAGATCAGCCTGGCGCATCGCGGCGTTCTCTATCTGGATGAGCTTCCGGAGTTTCAGCAGGAGACGCTGGAGGTACTGCGGCAGCCGCTGGAGGATGGCGTTGTGCGTATTTCCAGAAATCTGGGACAGTATGTTTTTCCGGCAGATTTTATGCTTGTGGCATCACGAAATCCCTGTAAATGCGGGTACTTTCCGGATCGGAGCCGCTGCCATTGCAGGGAGCGGGATATCCGGAGCTATCTTGGCAGGATCAGCCGTCCGCTTCTGGACCGGATTGATCTGTACGTGGAGGCGGAGCCGGTGCGGTATGAGGAGCTGACCGGAAAAGGAGTATCTGAGTGTTCGGCGGATATCCGGAGACGGGTGGAGATGGCACAGCAGATTCAGCAGACGCGGTACAGGCAGGAGGCCTTTCACTTTAATGCCCAGCTTCCGGCCAGCCTGCTGGAGCGCTATTGCAGTCTGACACGGGAGGGAGAAGCGAAGATGCAGGATGTCTATGTGCGGAAGCAGCTGACCGCCCGTTCGTATCACCGGATGCTGAAGGTAGCGCGGACGATCGCGGATCTGGAAGGCTGTAGGCAGATTCAGGAGCGGCATCTGGATGAGGCGATATTGTACCGGGCATCGGATGGAATGATGTAGCATGAACGCAGATAAGCATTCCCCCGCTTCAAGTGCGCGGAGCGACTGCGTTCATGAGCAAGTAGCGAAGCTAGGCCCTGTCAGCAGAGCTGCAGGGATGGATTGCGAATGTCCGCTTTACCGGCTTTTTGTAAAAGGATGCGACAGATAAACAAAGGACAGATGACAGAAAACAGTGTGACATGGAAAGAAATCAGAAAAAGACGGAATGTCAGAAAAAAGCAAGCGATGCAATAGAAGTTTCGATGGAAAGAGAAGTAGATCAGAATAAAAAGAAAGAAGAGGAACGTTACTGGGAGTGGCTGTGCAGCGTTCCCAGGCTGTACTATCCACTGCGTGCCCTTCTTTTGGAACAGTTTGGCGGCCCGGGGAATATATATGATGCATCTGAAAAAGCGCTTCGCTGCTTTGCGGAGTCTGTACCTTCAATGACAGGTGCCGGAAACGTGATCGCACAGCTCATAAAGCTGCGCAGCCCGGAGCAGATTGCTCAGCTGGTGCATAAACGGGAAGCGCTTGGAATAAAATTTATCAGCCGTGAGCATACAGACTATCCGAAACGGCTGCGTACGTTACAGGATGCTCCGCATGGATTGTTTTACCGGGGGGAACTGCCGGATGAGGAGCACCCGGCGGTGGCGATTGTCGGCTCAAGGGTATGTACGCATTACGGCAGACAGATTGCAGAGCAGCTGGCGGAGCAGATTGCATTTGCCGGGGGCACCGTAATCAGCGGGGCGGCCTACGGAGTTGACGGAGCGGCACAGTGGAAAGCGCTGGAGGCGGGCGGAACGAGCTGCGCCATCGTCGGGAGCAGCGTGGAGATTTATTATCCGAAGAAGCATTCAGGACTATTTCAGCGTCTGGAGCAGGAAGGCGGTGTGATCTCCGAATTCCCGCCGGGGACGCAGCCGATTCGTACTCATTTCCCAATGCGCAACCGGATCATCAGTGGGCTTTCGGATGTCGTGGTGGTCGTGGAGGCCCGATATGGGAGCGGTTCCCTGATTACGGCGGACTGTGCATTGGAGCAGGGGCGGTCTGTCATGGCGGTTCCGGGGCGGCTGGACGATGAGCTGAGCCGTGGCTGCAACGCGCTGATTGCGCAGGGAGCAGGCGTGATTTTGTCTGCGGAGAGCTTCTGTGAGCAGATTTTTCCGTATTATCGGCAGCAAAAAAAACGAAAGGCGTTGCATATTACGCTTGCGCCCTCCGAAAAATTAGTGTATAGTAGTCTCGGTTTGCATTCAAAAAGCCTGTGGGAGCTTTTAGAGTGTACCTCGCTTTCTCCTGCCGAGCTTAGCGGATGCCTGCTCTCCCTTGAGCAAAAGGGACTGGCAAGAGAGGTGGAGCGAAATTACTACGTGAAAGTGTAGTCCATCGGAGGTAATGCTATGCCAAAATATCTGGTGATCGTAGAGTCACCTGCGAAGGTAAAGACAATTAAGAAATTTCTTGGTTCGAATTATGAGGTGCTTGCGTCAAACGGCCATGTACGGGATCTGCCAAAGAGCCGACTGGGTGTCGATGTCGAGCATGATTATGAACCGAAGTATATTACGATAAGAGGAAAGGGGGATATCCGTGCCGCACTGCGCCGTGCCAGCAAAAAGGCGGACAAGGTATATCTCGCGACGGACCCGGACCGCGAGGGAGAGGCGATCTCATGGCATCTGGCGGAGGCGCTGAAGCTCGATGAGAAGAAGCAGCAGCGGATCACGTTCAATGAGATCACAAAGAGTGCGGTGAAGGAGTCCTTAAAGCACGCACGGCCGATCGATATGGATCTGGTCGATGCACAGCAGACACGAAGGATTCTGGACCGGATGGTTGGTTATCTCATCAGTCCGCTGCTCTGGAAAAAGGTCAAGCGGGGATTAAGTGCTGGCCGTGTGCAGTCAGTAGCACTGCGTATCATCGGCGACCGCGAGGATGAGATCAATGCATTTATTCCACAGGAGTACTGGACGATGGATGCCGAGCTGCAGATTCCGGGTGAGAAAAAGCCGCTTATCGCACATTTCTATGGGACCAGTAAGAAGCTGGCGATCGAATCTTCTGCCCAGCTGGAGGAGATCAAGGCAGCGCTTTCCGATGAAAAATATATCGTAGAGGAAGTCAAAAAAGGAGAGCGAACGAAAAAGGCACCGACTCCGTTTACGACGAGTACCCTGCAGCAGGAGGCTGCTAATGCGCTGAATTTCTCTACGCAGAAAACGATGCGCCTGGCGCAGCAGCTGTATGAGGGTGTGGAGATCAAGGGAAGTGGTACGGTCGGACTGATCACATATCTGCGTACGGATTCGACCCGTATTTCCGACGAGGCAGATGCGGCAGCGCGCACATACATTCAGGAGCAGTACGGCGCTGAGTACGTTGCGGAGAAGGTTGAGGCAAATAATAGTGGCAAGAAGATTCAGGATGCGCATGAGGCGATTCGACCGACTGACATCAGCCGTACGCCACAGGAAGTAAAGGATTCTCTGAGCCGTGACCAGTTTCGGTTGTATCAGCTGATTTGGAAGCGGTTTGCGGCGAGCCGTATGACCCCGGCCCGTTATGAGACGATCACCGTAAAGGTGGGTGCAGGTGAGTACCGCTTTAATGTATCGACGTCACGGATTGCATTTGAAGGCTTCCGCAGTGTCTATATTGACAGTAACGAAGAAAAAGAAGAAACAAATGCGATGGCAGGAAAGATTGAGCCGGGTACGGAACTCACCTTGCAGGCTCTGGACTGCAAGCAGCACTTTACTCAGCCGCCTGCGCACTATACCGAGGCAACGCTTGTGCGGACTCTGGAGGAGCTTGGTATCGGCCGACCGAGCACATATGCACCGACGATTACGACGATCATTGCCCGCCGCTATGTCGTAAAGGAAAATAAGAACCTGTATATGACGGAGCTTGGCGAGATCGTAAACAATATTATGAAGGATGCTTTCCCGAGTATTGTGGATGTGAACTTTACGGCGAATATGGAGTCGTTGCTGGACTCCATCGGGGACGGCAAGGTACACTGGAAAACAGTCGTAGAGAACTTTTACCCGGATCTGGATGAGGCGGTACAGGCAGCCGAGAAGAATCTGGAGAAGGTCGAGATCGCAGATGAGGAGACGGATGTCGTCTGCGAGGAATGCGGAAGAAATATGGTCATCAAGTATGGTCCGCACGGAAAGTTTCTGGCCTGCCCGGGCTTCCCAGACTGTCGCAACACGAAGCCGTATCTGGAGAAGATCGGCGTGGCCTGTCCGCTCTGCGGCAAGGATATCGTGATCCGCAAGACGAAAAAGGGCCGTCGCTACTATGGCTGCGAGGGCAATCCGGAGTGTGAGTTCATGTCATGGCAGAAGCCGGTGGCGAAAAAATGTCCGCAGTGCGGAGGCTATATGGTCGAGAAGGGCAACCGCCTCGTCTGTGCAGATAAGGCATGTGGCTATGTCTGTGCAAAGGAAGAAAATGAGTAGTGTTGTAATAAATAAAAATGCGATTTCCATCTGCGATTTTCAAAGGTGTGGAGATCGCATTTTTGTATGGCAGCATATGGTTAAGATTTCTGTTAATGAATCGAGATAAGCCGGAAGAAGGCAGAATGCAGAATGTTCCGGGTTGATTTGACTGAATCGACACATTTTTTCTTGAAATACAGACAATACACGTTGATTTTCTGAAAACAATGTGTTAAACTAAAAAAAAGCAGGAAAGAACAAGCAAGATGTAGAGGAGGTTTGAAATGAGTGTACAATTGCTGGACAAGACCAGGAAAATAAATCAGCTCCTTCATAACAACAACACGAGCAAGGTTGTATTCAATGATATCTGCGATGTGCTGACAGGGATTCTGAATTCCAATATTCT